>NZ_QTLI01000014.1:75134-151625 GCF_003434625.1 Parabacteroides sp. AM17-47 | reverse complement strand
TATAAACAAAAAAAGTGTCTAGATAAATCAGGAAAAGACAGCCTATTGCAGTTTTTCTAAATTTCTTATACGGAAAACTTTAGTTTCTTCAAGGAAAAACTTTCGTTTCTATATAGGGAAACAAAAGTTTCTTACTGAGGAAACTTTTGTTTTATTAGGAGAAAACTCAGGCTGCTATTATAGGAGATTCGTGATAGGATTCATGAGACGGAAAGTTATTGTCTGTTTTTAGTGCGCTTACCCTGTAAAATACATACCTTCGCGGATATATTTAATTGATTTTCTATGAAATGGTATCTATGGGGGGCAGTTGTCCTGCTTTATTCCCTGTTTGGAAGCGCTTGTTCTACGGAACGGAGGTATGATTTGTCGGCTTATGGTTTATCCCCGGTCGAGAATGTGGATAATGCGCCCGCTATGGCGAGGGCATTGGAGCAGATACGGGAGAAATGCGAGGAAAACCAGACAATTGTGGTGACCTTGCCTAAGGGCCGCTATGAGTTTTATCCCGATAGCGCGGCGGAGCGTGTCTATTTCATCTCGAATCATGATCAAATGAATCCGAAGAAAGTAGGTTTGCCTTTCGAGGGGATGAAGAATATGGTGTTCGACGGGCAAGGCTCGGAGTTAATCTTCCACGGCAGGATGTTGCCGGTCTCTTTGCTGGATTCGAGGAATTGTGTCTTGAAGAATTTCAGTATAGACTTCAAGCATCCTCAGATTTCACAGGTAAAAGTGGTGGAGAACGATACGCTGAAAGGCGGGATCACCTTCGAGGTGGCTCCATGGGTACGCTATGAGATACGGGATAGCGTGTTTGTAGCGAAGGGAGAAGGCTGGGAGTTGACTCCCGGTTCCGGTATCGCCTTCGAGGGAGATACACGTCATTTGGTGTATAATACAAGCGATATCCCGGTAGGCGTGCGGGGCTTGATCGAGGTTTCTCCAAGGCTGATAAAGTCTCCCCGTTGGAAAGACAACCGTTTGGTGCCCGGTACGGTGATCGCCATGCGTTCTTGGGAACGTCCGGCTCCCGGTGTCTTCCTGTATCATGACGTGAATACGACTCTGGAGAATATCAAGGTTCATTATGCCGAGGGAATGGGCCTCTTGGCGCAAGTGAGCGAGAATATCACGCTGGATGGTTTCTCCGTTTGCTTGAAAGGGGCGGACGATCCGCGGTATTTCACGACACAGGCGGACGCTACCCATTTCTCGACCTGCAAGGGAACGATCATCTCCAAGAATGGCTTGTACGAAGGGATGATGGACGACGCTATCAATGTGCATGGAACTTACCTGAAAGTGGTGAGACGAGTGAATGACTCTACCTTGGTAGGCCGGTATATGCACCCGCAATCGTATGGTTTCGAATGGGGAAGGGTAGGGGATTCCGTGCAGTTCATCCATTCGAGCACCATGGAATTGATAGGGGCGAGAAACCGGATTACCGCTATCAAGGCAGTTGATCAACCGGATTACCGAGGGGCGAAGGAGTTCGAGATCCGGTTTGAGAATACGGTGAATCCTTCGATCCATGAGGGAAGCGGCTTCGGCATAGAGAATCTGGAGTGGACGCCGACGGTCCTATTCTCGGATAACGTGATCCGGAATAACCGTGCCCGCGGTTCCTTGTTCAGCACGCCTCGGCAAACGGTCGTAGAGAATAATGTTTTCGATCATACCTCGGGGACGGCGATCCTGCTGTGCGGTGATTGCAATGGTTGGTTCGAGACCGGCGCTTGCCGGAACGTGTTGATCCGTAAGAATAAGTTCATCAACTCCTTGACGAATATGTTCCAATTTACGAACGCTATTATCTCTATTTATCCCGAAATCCCGGATTTAGCGTCGCAAAGGAAATATTTCCATAGTGATATCGTGATCGACGCGAACGAGTTTATTACGTTCGATAGGCCATTGGTATACGCCAAGTCCGTGGACGGGTTGGTCTTCACGAATAATATTGTCAAACAAAATAAGGAATACCCGGCCTTCCATTGGAATAACCATCGTTTCTATTTCCAGCGGGTGATCCATTCGAAAATAGAGAACAACTATTTTGATGAAGGGTTTATCCGGGAGAGGGATGTCTTAGAGGAAAATAACGGATATGATATATAGGAAATTAATCGTCTTGGTAAGCCTTTTGATAGGCTTCGTAAACATTGCGTTCGCGGGCGTTGGTGATCTCGATACGTTAAACGTACGTTCTCAAGCCCCTGTCAAGGAGAGAATGCCTGTCGTCGCCTATAAGTTTAACCCGAAAAGCTTGATTCTTCCGGCCTCATTGATAACGGTGGGAGCCGTAGGCACGGCGATTGACGGGATGAATGACTTTCACCTGTTTTCCCGGAAAGATTCCGTGAAGCAAATCCATATCGACAATTACTTGGAGTGGGGAATGCTCGGTTGGGTATTTGTCTGCGACCTTATGGGAAAAGAGAAGCATAACTGGGTGGACCAACTTTGCTTGGTCGCTTTAGCGGAAGGGATGAACGGATTGATGGTGCATGGGCTGAAGAACTGGGTAAACGAGCCTCGCCCGGACGGGGCGCCTTATTCGTTTCCGTCCGGACATACCTCGAATGCTTTCTTAGGGGCGCATATGGCTTATAAGGAATTTAAGGATAGCTCGCCTATACTCGCTTACTCGGGTTATGCGATAGCGGCGTTCGTGGCGGGTTCCCGCTTATACAATAACAGGCATTGGGTGGCGGATGTAGTAGCCGGCGCGGGTTTCGGGATCTTGTCGGTAGAGTTATCGTATCTGATCTATTTCCCGATTCGTAACGCTATCGCCCGGCGGATCAATCGAAATGTGAAGAACTGCCCGATCGTGGCCGCTCCGGTATTCAGTTCGAATATGGCGGGATTCTATCTGACTTATCAATTTTAATGCGTCTTATGAATAAAGCGCATACCGGCTTATAGAGACTGGTTGATGCGCAAAAGCTCCTCTATATGCGTGCGGTCGTTGCTGAGGCGTGGGATCTTGTGTTGGCCGCCTAATTTACCTTTCTGCTTGAGCCATTCATAGAAAGCACCGTCGTGGGCGATAACGATTTCCAGCGGTTGAAGGGAGATCTCTTTATACCGCTTCGCCTCATAGTCCGAGTTCAGCTTTTGTAAGTTCTGATCTAATAAAGTGGCGAATTCATCGAGAGATTCCGGTTTCTTGTCAAACTCGATAAACCATTGGTGCCGTCCTTTTGCCTTATCCAGCATAAAGAGTGGGGCGGCGGTATATTCTTTTACTTTCGCCCCGGTTCGTAGGCAAGTCATGGCGATCGCCTTATCAGCGTTATCCACCATTAGCTCCTCGCCGAAGGCGTTGATAAAGTGCTTGGTACGTCCGGAGATAACGAATTTATGAGGGAATAACGAGGTGAAACGTACCGTATCCCCGATCTGATAGCGCCATAATCCTCCCGAGGTCGTGATTACCATCGCGTAGTTTTTCCCGGTCTCTACCGATTCCAGCGGTAACACGGTCGGATGGGCGCTACCCACCTCGTTCATCGGGATGAACTCATAGAAAATACCGTAATCCGGCATCATAAGCAAACTGGGGTCTGTCGGATCGTCTTGCAGCCCGAAGAAGCCCTCGGATGCGTTATAGGTCTCCATATAATGCATCTTATTCGATGGAATCAAGGTTTTATATTGCTCCCGGTAAGGCTCGAAACTGATTCCCCCATGGAAGAAGACCTCCAGATTAGGCCATACGTCCGTAAGATATTCCCTACCCGTTTTTTTCAATACGGCCTTGATCAAGACCAACATCCAAGAAGGAACACCGGATAGGCTGTTTACATCCTTATTCCAAGTGTTCTCCACGATCGCCTTGATCTTGCTTTCCCATTCATCCATTAGGATAATGGGTTTCTTGGGGACGCGTATTAAATTGACGAGCGGATTGAGATTTTGAAGTAATACGGCGGATAAGTCGCCTTGATGAGCCTCGGAGTTTAGCGGGGAAGGGCTATGGCTGCCGCCTAATATCAAGCCTTTCTTGGAGAAGAAACGGCTTTCCGGGTTGTTCCGCAGATAAATGGCCACGCAATCGAAGCCTCCTTTATAGTGGCAACCCTTTAATATCTCGGGGGTGACGGGCAGGAATTTACTTTTGTCGTTCGTGGTCCCGCTACTCTTAGCGTACCACCGCACCACCGAAGGCCAGAGAATATTCCTTTCTCCGTTTATCATTCGGGTGACATACGGCTTTATCTCGTCATAAGTCTGTAAGGGAAGACGTTGGCAGAAGTCTGAATAAGAGCGAATGCTTTTATAATCATATTTGAGTCCCCATTCCGTCTTGCGTGCCGTCGAAAGCAGAGCATGCAGCTGTTTGCGCTGGATATGGTCTATATCCTGCCCAAATCGTCCGATCTCCGTTTGTCGATGGCGGAAAAGGAGCGAAATCGTCTGTGTTAAAATATCCATGCTCTTTTTATTTGTTCGAGTGCAAATGTAGGCATTCTCTTTTTATTTATATCTTTGCTAGGTACTAAATTAACGTTACGATGAAAATAGGGATTCTCTCATCGGGTGGCGATTGCCCCGGTATCAACGCTACGATCCGTGGTGTTGGCAAGACCGCTATCATGCATTACGGCATGGAAGTGATAGGTATTCATAGCGGTTTTATAGGTCTTTTGAATAAAGACGTCCAAGTTTTCGATGAACGGAGCTTATCCGGCATATTAAATTTAGGGGGAACCATTTTAGGAACGTCCAGAGAGAAGCCTTTCCGTAAGCTCTTGGCCTCGGGAGATTCGGAAAAGCCGGAGATCATTAAGAAAAATTATGAGGAGCTGGGGCTGGACTGCTTGGTTTGTATCGGAGGAAACGGTACGCAGAAGACGGCCAATCTGTTATCTCAGATCGGATTGAACGTGATAGGCGTTCCCAAGACAATCGATAATGACATATGGGGTACGGATATTACGTTCGGTTTTAATACCGCCGTGAATATCGCCACGGAATCTATAGACCGTCTTCATTCTACGGCTAGTTCACATAAGCGGGTGATGGTCGTGGAGGTGATGGGCCATCATGCCGGATGGATCGCCTTGTATGCCGGGATGGCTGGAGGTGCCGACGTGATCTTACTTCCGGAATTGGGATACGATATCGATAAGGTGAACGAGGCGATCTTGGATCGGGCTCGCAGGGGCAAACCTTATTCCATCGTTGTAGTAGCCGAGGGTATCGAGACTCCGGATAAAAAGCGTCCTTCTGATTATATTACCCGGGCTATCGAGGCGGGAACGGGTATCGAGACCCGGGATACCGTATTGGGATACACCCAACGGGGTGGAAACCCCTCTCCGTTCGACCGTAACCTTGCGACTCGCTTGGGAGGCCATGCCACGGAACTGATCGCTAATGGTGAATTCGGACGTATGGTTTGTATGAAAGGAGATAGGGTAGAATCCATTCCCTTGTTAGAAGTAGCGGGAAAACTAAAATTAGTGACACCGGATCATGATTTGATCGTACAAGGAAAACGGATGGGGGTAACATTCGGGAAATAAAATAAAAAAGGTTGTGTGTCAGAGAACGCACAACCTTTTTTACTTTATACTAGTAGGCGGCCGTTTATTTTTTAATACCTTGAACGGTTTGGCTTCCCTTTTCGGTAGTCAAGCGGAAGATATACATTCCAGTGGCAAAATCACCCGTGCTGAGACTGCTTCCCGGTTGCGGGACGCTACGTATCAACTTTCCATCGGCCCTGTAGATCTCAAGCGATTTCAGTTGTTGATAATTCTGGATCTGTACTTCATTCGAGAAGATACGTGGTTGAATATCTACTTCTTCGCCTGTTGGCTTCAGTTCGTTACCTACGCTCGTTTCCGGAATTACCGTAACCGGGGCGCTCTCATCGGTACCATAAAGTGCCGTTACTTGGAGCAGAGGGGTACTTGTTGTCAGATTTTTCACCGTATAATTCCGTTGAGAAACAGGTAATGTCGTCAGTTCTCGGGTATCTTGATATACCTTATAACCGGTCAGCTCCGGAAAAGCCGTGATCAACTCTGCTTCTTGCGCATCAGAGGCGATAGCCAGTTTCCGGAATGATAATCGGCCCGTTCTCATGGGTTGCGGTTTCTCCGAGAAAGTGCTCGTGGAGAATACGGAACTTGAGGGGAGCTCACCTTCTTCCGCGCTTATTACGATCGATAACACAACATTGGCATCTAGCTCATCATCAGAGAATGTTTCCCATTTTTTTCCGTCCAAAGAGTATAAATTCCCTTTTCCGTCGACTGCGGGGCCTTCATCGGAGCATGCCGGGTATGTGTTATTGGCATAGCTTATCACATGAATGGCTACCAGTAAATCCTGCTTCGCATCGATTACGAATGGTGTTTTAAGTGTGACCGAATTTATTTTACCTGATTTCAGTTGAGTGAAACTCTCTTCATACTCCCGGTTTCCCTGTTTGATATAGACTCCATAAGTGACCCCTTCCTGCGGATAGAAATTAACCTTCCGGATCGTTTTTTTATGCACCGGTTGTAGATCTTTCGTATCCCATTTCTGAGCGAAATAGAATGGATCTCCTCCGAGACCGAACTGTTGATAACGATCTTGTGATCCCCAACCAGCTATTTTTTCGAGGACTGGGGCATTCCATGTCAGTTGAATCTCATCCGTGGAGATCTGTTTGTATTTCAAATCAGTCGGACCTTCATACTCGTTTCCGAGCGTTTTCCCATCCTGCGTCATTCCCTGCAACGAGGTGACGCCCGTTCCGAGTGGATCTAGCCAGACATCCATCCGGGCTGTATCATTATCACTGTATTTATTCCAGTGATAATACAATTTACCGTATAAATTCAATCCTTCGGGCAGTTCGCAACTGGAGCTTCCACCGCTCAGCGTACCTATAATCAAGCCTTTGCTATTAAATAAAGGCGAGCCGGAAGAACCTCCCTCGGTCACCCCGTGTCCGTTTAGCGTGGCATCGAAAGTTGCGTTCCAATGAGCGTTCGTGGCCCCGGTTTTCCCAACATCACTATTACGCCATGTAATCGATTCTGTCGGATAATTTCCATAGGTGGAGATTTTCATATAATCGCCGGAAGGATGATGGATGCCTACGCCCGAGAGTGAAAGCATATTTGAACGATCCCATCCGTTAAAGAATACATTATAATCGTCGGGGATCTCGTCGTTAAGCAACAGCAACAGTCCGTCGGAACCGTTTTCGACAGGGGTGGAGGCTTTCCGTGTACATCCTACCATGGTTTTTATCGGATAAATGGGTGACTCATTATCGCAGCCCACATGTTCTTGGTGGAAATAAAACAACCAGACCGCTAATTCCTCGGGAGTAACCGTCTGTTCGCCCAGTATATCTTGCGAACAATGGAAGGCGGATAATACATAAGGCTTTTTGTCACGGGCCGTATTATTTACCAGAGAAGCCGTACAAATATAGCTTCCTCCTTCTCCCTCTTTATTACGGATGTATTGAATCATTTGTATCACCCCCTTCTTTTGCTCCTGCCAATCGGCTCCCTCCTCGCAATTGATATTCACTTCGCAAGCTCCTGAAAAGTCGGCTCCCGGCGCTTCCTGTACTTCTGGCATGATCGCTTCAAGATGATTATACCCGTAACCGACCTCCCGGATGCGTAGTCGAGGTGTCTCGCCGGATGGTGCCGGCACATATTCGAGGATCACCTCATCGTCTGCTACGGCTTGGGTTGCGAACGGTCCGTTTTTAGGATGCGTACGATGCGTATAGGCACCCAATACTTGGGTTTTCGCTGCGTTATACAGGTATAACCGGGCACCTTTGGGTATATAAAAATCGGAGTAATACAGGATCAAGGCGATCGCTCCTTTCGCTTGAAGGTGAAGTTGCCATACTTGGCTACCGTCAGGTAGTGAAATCCAATCGCCGCTATTGGCGATGTCGAAGCTGGTTGGAATCGACTTGGCTACACGCAACGGAGCGCCTTGGCTGACCCTCCACGCATCGACCGCCTTGAGGTCTTCCACACTGAAATTCACTGGAACTTGTTCTGCTAGCTTTTCACTTCGAAGTGAACCTGCGAATTGAAAGCTGGGGGGGAGTCCTCCTTCGCTGATCTGCGCCAACAAACTTGAAATCGAGAAATAACCGATATATAATATGCCGGTTATTAATATTCGGAGAAGTTTACTGTACTGGTTTTTCATACATACAACTTTATATGAGCTTATTCTTATATAACGAAGAACTTGGGTATATCAAACGATTTACCCAAGTTCTGCTGTTTATCATACAGTTTCTTCCTCTGGGAGGTCGGAAAACTCTTTTTCATCGGTTAGTTCACCAGTCTTCTTTTTCTTTGTGGCAGAGATACGTTGCTGGAGTTCTTTGTCTGTCCGCAATCTTTTGACCGCCATTTTAGAAGCCGCTTGCTGGGATTCTTTTTTGGAGTAACCGATACCTATGCCAATTTGCTCGCCGAGCAATTTAATCGCGCTTTGGAATACAGGATTCCCATCATGATCCGTAAAAGACTCTATTAGATCGAACGAGATCGATATTTTGTTCTTTTGGCTCCATTCAATCAAGTTTGACTTGAAATTTATCTCTTTCCGGACGAGCGTATCTACATCGATATACTTTTCTATCATCACGTCACGGATAAACTTATAACAAACGTCATAACCTTGATCCAGATAAATAGCGCCGATCAAAGCCTCGAGCGCATTACCATACATATGATTGTTATGAGAGTTTATCTTGGTTGAATAGACTACCATTTGATCGAGGCCGAGTTGTACGGCGACCTTATTCATCGTTTCCCGTTGTACGATCTTGGAGCGTGTGTTTGTCAAAAAGCCTTCCCGCTTATTCGGGTAGCGCTTATAGACAATATCGGCGACCGCCGCATCCAAAATGCCATCTCCTAAAAATTCAAGACGCTCATTGTTAAGCCATTTACCATCATCCGTCTCTACCGATGATGATTTATGCAACAAGGCCTGCTCGTAAATCTGGAGATTATCCGGATAAAAACCTAGAATCTTTGATAAAGACAAATAAGGCTCCCTACCTTTATTATGCAGGAGCCTTATTCTTTTATGTAGCTGTTTGTATAGCTTTCTAAACACGTTATTTCACGAATTTTTTAACAATGGCGCAAGCGTTGTGTCCACCGAAACCAAACGTATTCGATAAAGCGGCTTTCACTTCTCTCTTTTGAGCCTTATTGAATGTGAAATTCAGTTTATAATCTATTTCAGGATCATCGTCGCCTTCCGCATGGTTAATGGTCGGCGGGATAATACCATCGTTTATAGCCATAATACACAGGATCGCCTCTACCGCTCCGGCAGCACCAAGCAAGTGACCGGTCATTGACTTTGTAGAACTGATATTCAGTTGATAAGCATGTTCTCCGAACACATCTTTGATCGCCTTAACCTCTGAGATATCGCCTACGGGAGTCGATGTTCCATGAACATTGATGTAATCAATATCTTCCGGAGTCATTCCCGCGTCTTCCAATGCGTTGCGCATAACCAGCTTCGCTCCTAAACCATCCGGATGAGAAGCGGTCAAGTGATAAGCATCGGCAGACATTCCGGTTCCAGCGATCTCGCAATATATTTTAGCGCCACGAGCCAATGCGTGCTCCATTTCTTCCAATACCAAGCAAGCTCCACCTTCACCCATCACGAATCCGTCACGGCTAGCGCTGAACGGGCGAGATGCGGTCTCGGGAGAATCATTACGTGTCGATAACGCATTCATGGAGTTGAATCCACCTACACCCGATTCAGAAACAGCAGCTTCCGCTCCACCGGTGATGATGACGTTAGCCTTGCCTAAACGGATATAATTGAATGCGTCACTGATAGCGTTTGTAGAAGATGCACAAGCTGAGACGGTCGCAAAGTTCGGGCCGTGGAATCCATAAAGCATGGAAATATGTCCAGCCGCGATATCCGAGATCATTTTCGGGATGAAGAACGGGTTAAACTTCGGACCGATCGTATCCTTGATCTTCGCATAACTCAATACTTCCTCGTCAAATGTCTTGATACCACCGATACCTGAAGCGAAAATAACGCCGATACGGTTCTTATCTTCGTTATCCAAGTCCATTGCCGCGTCCTCGATCGCTTGTTTCGCCGCGTCGATCGCGAATAAGCTATAACGATCACACTTGCGGGCTTCTTTACGATCCATAACTTTCAACGGATCGAAGCCTTTAACTTCGCATGCAAATTGTGTCTTGAATTTGGATGCATCAAACTGAGTAATAGGTCCAGCGCCACTTTTTCCATTGATAATACCTTCCCATGTTTCGGGGAGGGTATTACCAAGAGGAGTAATAGCTCCAAGACCTGTTACTACAACTCTTTTTAATTCCATACCTTTAGTTAAAAGGATTGATTACTTCGCGTTAGCCTCGATGTAAGCGATAGCGTCACCTACAGTTGTAATCTTTTCTGCTTGATCGTCAGGAATTGAGATACCGAATTCTTTTTCGAACTCCATAATCAATTCTACAGTGTCAAGAGAGTCTGCTCCTAAATCGTTAGTAAAGCTTGCTTCGTTTGTAACTTCTGTTTCTTCAACACTTAACTTGTCAACGATGATAGCTTTTACTCTTTCAGCAACTTCAGACATAACTTTTTCAATTTAGATTAATAAATACGAATATACTTTTTAAATTTGCAGTGCAAAGAAAAGAATTTTTTATGTTACAAAGCAAATTTAATAAGCTAAAAATGCGGAAAACTGCACATTTTTTCTTTTCTTGTGCATTTAAACATCTAAAAATATGAAAAACATAGCGATTTTTGCTTCCGGATCTGGTACGAATGCCGAGAACATCGCCCGATATTTTACTAACAGTGAAAACGTTAATGTTGCGGTTGTTTTATCAAATAATCGTAATGTTGGCGTGCATGGGCGGGTAAATAAGTTGGGCGTACCTTCTTTCGTGTTTTCACGGGAGGAATTTATTGCCGGTGTGCCGATCTTGGAAAAGTTGGCGGAATATGATGTCTGCCTTATCGTGTTGGCCGGTTTTATGAATAAGATCTCAGACGTGATTCTTCAGGCTTTTCCCGGTAAGATCGTGAACATCCATCCCGCGTTACTCCCTAAATATGGCGGCAAGGGGATGTATGGCATGCATGTGCATGAGGCGGTCGTGAAGGCTGGTGAGCGGGAGTCGGGTATTACTATACATTATATTAATGAGCATTATGATGAGGGCGCTATCATCTTCCAGGCTTCTTGTCCGGTATTACCTTCGGATACGCCGGAGGAGGTAGCCTCGAAAGTGCATGCCCTGGAGTATGCGCATTATCCTCATGTGATCGAAAGTTTATTGTAAGGCTTTTTTGTCATTAGCCTACTTGAAAACCTAGTTTCTGGAGTACGGCGAATTCTTCCGGGTCAGCTTTGATCGCTTGGTAAGCATGGAACTCACGGGGATGATCATACGCTGCCCTAAATCGCTCGAAATGATGAGGATTCGCTCTTAGTGCTTGGTCGATTACTTCTGGGTTGAAACTTCTCAAGATGGCTTCTTCCACCCGGTGCTCCTTGAATTGTCCCAAGTCGATGAACGGGTTGGTTGGGGCAGGCGGAATGACTTCCTTGATCTTTTCGATACGGATACCGAAAAAGCATCCTATATTCTCCAAGCACATTCGTGTCCCGTTCGCCTTCCCGTCGGCGGAGAAACCGGCTATATGAGGAGTGGCGATCGTGGCTTCCGACAGTAATTCCCGGTCGATATCCGGTTCGTTCTCCCAGCAATCAATGATCAGTTCGCTGACCTTGCCGGTTCGTTTGGCCTGCAATAAGGCCTGCGTATCATGTACGGCGCCCCGGCAACTGTTGATAAACCATGGTTTTCGTTCCAATTTGTCGAAAAAAGCAGGATCGGCGAGATGGCGGGTGGCGAAACGTCCCTCTTTGGTCAACGGCACATGCAAGGTTATGATATCCGCCTCTTTCGCGATCGTGTCCAAGGATACGAATCCATCCTCACCTTCCTGCTCGGCACGGGGCGGGTCATTGCGAAGCACACGCATCCCCATGGCCTCGCATAGCCTCTCTACGATACTCCCTACATGGCCTACGCCAACGATACCGATAGTCTTCCCTGCTAGTCTCTCTCCTTTGCGGAGGGCGACGGCTACCAAAGAGGATAATACATATTGCCCCACGGAAGCGGCGTTGCAACCCGGGGCGTTCTTCCACGTGATCCCTGTCTTCTCGCAATAATGGATATCGATATGGTCGTACCCGATCGTGGCTGTCGTGATGAGGCGAACCCGGCTACCTTCCAATAGCTCGCGTGTACATTTATCTATGCTACGTACGATCAAGGCATCCGCGTCTTTTATGTTCGTGGGAGTAAACTCTTTGGAGTCAAGGTAGGATACGTCCGCTATCGGCTCCAAGATCCCTTTTAGGTAAGGAACCGTGTTATCTGCTATTATTTTCATCTTATCAGCTTGATTATCGTTACGCGATATTAAGTAAAAAACAGGGGATATACAAGTGATGATGGCTTCTTGTCGATTTCTATATGCGCTTTTGTTCTCAGCCGAAAGATTCGGGAAAACACGTACGAGTTTCATCCAAAACACGTACGACTTTTTGAAAAAACATGTACGTGTTTTGACAGAAAGATTCTCGTGTTTTTTTGACGCTGATTCTTAGCTTCTTACGTGCGCAGTTCATGAGTAGGCTTATTGTATGGAATTAAAGCTTCTCGGCTTAACTAAGAACGGATAGATTAATGGAAGAGCCGTGCAGTACTTATCTCAGCTTGTGCCGATTGAAATGCGGCCCTGCCTTGAACAAAAAGAAAAACGTAGACAATACCGTAAGGCAAGCGCCGGACAGGTAGGCGTAGTTGAAGCCACCCAGCTCTTGTGCGATACTGCCCCCGGCCATCAACCCGATACCGATACCTACATCCCAACTAGTTAGATATGTAGACGTGGCCGTACCCCGCTGGTTATTGGGTGCCAGATTCACGAAAAGCGTGTTGAAAGCAGGGAACATGGTTCCGAACGCCACGCCTTGCGAGAGGGCTATACCTATGTAGAGATAAGAGGAAAATACCGGATTCCAATGCATCAACTCCTTGAGCGCCGCAAGAAGAAAGAATGTGGCCGCCGCCAAATACATCCCGAGGGAGATAACAAGCGTGATCCGTCCTTTATCCACTTGCCGTCCGGAGAACAGGCGGGAGACAGCGAGTCCCACGGCCATAAAGGTGAAATAAAGTCCGGAGTTTACGCTGATCCCGATCTCAGCGGCGTACATCGCTACATAAGTGGTAGTCATACCATAAGGAATGGAGAGCAATAATAGGGAGATACCCGCCCAAGTTCCCTTCACCAAGAAAAAGCGGTCTAGGGAGATCGGTTCTCGTTTGACCGGTTGCTTATAAGGAGTCTTGACCATATAGGCCATGATAAAACCAAGGCTTCCGGATAGCAACGAGCAGGAAAAGATCACGTCGTATGTGAAGTTCCCTTGCATGAACAGACCGATCATCGGCCCGAAACTCATGGCGATGTTATTGGCTAGGCCGTAATAGCCAATACCTTCCCCACGGCGGGAGGAGGGCAAGATGTCGATCAGTATCGTATTTCCGGCCACCGTCACCATGCCGAAGGCGAAACCGTGTACGACGCGTAAGGCGATAAAGAGGGTAAGCGCCGTGGCTACCATGTATCCGCCAAATATGGCGGTGAAAATGAAATAAGCCACCAGATATAAGGGACGGCGGGCGAAAGTATCCAGTAAATATCCGGCGAACGGACGGATACAGAGCGCCGCTAGCGTATAGCACGACAAGATAAACCCGATCATAGACTTCCCGATCATGAATTCTTCCTTCAGATAAAAAGGCAAGATCGGCAGGATTAGATAGAAAGCGAAAAAAAGCAGGAAATTCGCCGCTAGTATATAGCAAAAGCTGGGTGTGACGATCTTATCATTATTCATAGAGACGTGTCGTTTATAAATGACGCGAAATTAGATGAATTTATTGAATAAAAGGGCTTAAAGTAAGTTTTTTGTACGGGATTGGGACCGATTGCTGCAAATAGTTAATTTAATTCACATGTAAGGCTTTTTTATACTCGGTAGGCGTCATCCCGATCTTATTCTTGAAGAGGCGGTGTAAGGCACGTACGTTTCCCAATCCGGAATCGAGGGCGATGGCTTCTAGGTTGTAATAAGGATATTGTTTCATTAGCTGTATGGAGTGTTCCATGCGGAGGTTGCTGATATAGTTTGTGTAATAGTCTCCCGTGTTGCTCTGTATCATCCGGGCAAAACGGTTTTTGTCCATGCGGAGCCGTTTTAGTACGTCCTCACGGGTAAGATCTGATTTTAGATAGAGTTTCTCTTTATGCATTATTTCTTCCAACAGGATGAAAGAATCTTGGTCGATTGGTTGATCTGGGTCAGTTTGTGTCTTGCTATCTGATTTGGGAAGTTCTTCTTGGTGCGATAGTTCTGCCTCTTTGTCACGTTCCTTGATCGCCAATAGCTCATTCTTGTAGGCTAGGAGTTGGTTTACTTGGTTCACTGTGATCTTGTTCTTTCGCTTGATGACCTTGCTGTTCCGGTACGAGATCCAAAGCAAGAGAATAAGGAGGATTATGATGCCTAGAGAGGCTCCGAGAAATGTGTTGCGCTGCTTCAGCTCCATTTCCTGCTTGATGATCTTGGTTTCCTTTTCGTTCGTCTCATAGGCGATGGCAAGTTCCATGGCTGCGTTTTCCTTGTCGCGGGCATACAGTTCCTTTCGTATGTTGGAGAGGCGATCACTGTATTGGAGAGCTGTTTTATAGTCGCCCATTAAGGAATAGGTATTCTTTAGCTTCGCTAGCATCACCGTATAATCTTTATTGATGGTATCTTGCGCCGGAGTCAGTCTCTCCCGTTCCAAGGTGTTATGGATCACTTGCTTATAATCATTTATTAATAGCAGGTAAGGGTCCGCTCTCGTTCTTCCCTGCGGCTTTTGGGCGAATTTGGTGGTGAGGAACTTTTGGTAGTAACTGGCCGCTGCTTGTTCCTCTCCGATCAGTTGATACGCTTCGCAAAGGAAGCTATATAAATAACCTAGGTGCATATCCACCCTTGTCTCTTGCATATCGCCTGTTTGTTCCATCTTTTCCAGAAGTGCCTCTACTTCCTTTCCGGTATTTATTGCTTCTTCATTTTTCTCCTGGATCATGATGTTTCGTAGCTTCTCCATATAAAGTGAGATCAACGTACGCTTATCTTCTGGATCGGTGGTGCCTTGTAGCAGTTCAATCGCTTGGTCAAGTGTCTCGATAGCCTTGTCTTTTTGTGCCAGCTCGTTTTGTGCCCGTGAGATGGAGATCATAGAGGTAGCCTCGACGCTCTTATTGCCTTGGGAGCGTGCGATCTGTATCGCTTTCGTTGCGTATTCTATGGCTTCGTTCTGGCGGGATAGCTCGATATAGCAATTACTTAGTATCTGGCAAACATTCATGTAGGCCGTGGAGTCGTTTTGCACGGAATCGGTGTGGAATGCGGCTAGAGCGTATTCCAGCGCTTTCTTCTCGTTTTTCAACCGGGCGTATGCCCGTGACCGGATGATATGTGCTTTGTATTCCGGTATGATCCGTAGGTTCTCGGCGCTATCGGCTAGGTTTATCGCTTTTTCGGGGGTTGCGATGATCTGATTGAATATGGATTGGTAAGATAATTTTTCTTGGGGGCGGTTATCTGCGGAAGGGTTTGCCGCTCTCAAGAGTACGATAGAAAAAAAGAATAAAGTTATATATGTTAGTTTCATTTATTTACTTTTTGGCAAACAAAAATATAAATTTTTCTTTGATTTATAAGTATTTTTGGCAACGATTAGATGAAAAGGGCCTAGTTTGCCTCGAATCCGGATTATATGTCACACTATTTTTGGACTAAATGTCGTAAGGTAGTGGGGGGCTCTTAATGAAAGTCCGCATTTAAAAGCCTTACTTTGTATCACAATAAGACAGATAAAAAGGCGCATTTAAAATGTCGTGGCTGGGGCGATGAGATGAACTTTACGTCTTGATTGAAATATAATAGAAAAATAATAGAAAAGATGGTTAATATGAAGAAAAAATCTATTTTGTTATCGCTGCTTCTAGCGATTTTTGTGGTAGGAGGGATGTTTGCCCAAGAACCTACGTATTCCAAGATGTCTCCCTATACACGCATTCTTTTAGACAAATTAGCGAAGAAAGATACGGCGAACTCGTTGTTGAGGAGTTCTATCTCGGGAGATTATCTCTCGGCTTTCGTGAAGGTGGCGACGGATGAGGGATGGGCTTCCTTGGATTCGGCCGGGTGCCGTATCCGGACAAGGACGGGAGATATCGCTACGGTGTTGATCCCCCTGTCTGCCGTGGAGTCGGTGTCTGAGCTGGGTTGTATCCAATATGTATCCGCTTCACAACCTATGAGGGCCAGTATGGACTCGGCCCGTTACTACTCGGACGTGGCGGACGCCTATGCGGGGACTAAGCTTCCCCAGCCTTATACGGGCAAGGGGGTTATCGTGGGTGTAGTCGATAGTGGATTTGATTTTACTCACCCGAATTTCTATGACAAGGAGGGTAAAGCGTATCGTATCAAACAAGTTTGGGACCAAACGAGTCCTTATAGTAAAGCGGAATACAGGACGGAAGAGGAACTGCTGGATGCGGCTTGCTCGTTTGATTCGGATGTAAATACGCATGGTACCCATGTCGCGGGCATAGCTGCCGGAGGAGGGTTTGATACGCCCTATCAAGGTGTTGCCAACGAGAGTGATATGATCTTGGTGGCTACTACCATGCAGAACTCCGATATCGTAGACGGAGTGGACTATATATTCAGAGAGAGCGAGAAACAGGGTAGACCTTGCGTGGTGAATCTTAGTTTAGGGGATGGTATTGGAGGACACGATGGTACTAATTTTATGGATATAATGTTGGACCGAATGGTCGGGCCGGGTAAAATTATCACGGTGGCTATGGGAAATTCTAGGGACATGCCAGTATATACCGAACTGATGTCGCCTTCGGATACCTTGCGTACTTTTGTTGGCAGGTCTAATACGGATATTTCTTATGGATTGGTGGATATCTGGGCGGACGAGCCCGGGGAACCTTTTTCTGTTTGCCTGGATCTGTATGATAGTGAAAGCGATGAGATATTAAATACGACCGGGTTCTTTGCCTTGGATACAATGCCTAAATCTTCTGTTTTTACTAGTGAGAGCGTGGATGGTACGTTGGTGTATGAGGCGCGAATGGAATCTGAATTATATGTGTTTAATGGGAGATACCGCCTTTTTATTCAGTTCAATTATCCGGAAGGCACCAAAAATGAAAAGATATTCTTACTTCATGTGGCGACAAATAACACGCCGGTCCGGGCTTGGGGCAACAATGGCGAGAGCTTATTTACGGACTTGGGAAAGGGGGATCCCTATACGATCGGAACGGGAGATTTTACTATCGGCTCTCCGGCATCGGCCAAAAATGTGATAGCTGTCGGGGCTTATGCCACTCGTATATGCCCGGTAAATGTAGATGGGGGTACCTCTTATTGGCCAGGTAATAGTTTGGGTGAGTTAACATCATTTTCAAGCGTAGGCCCTACGGTTGATAATCGCATGAAACCAGATATAACAGCACCCGGACTTTGGGTGGCGTCCTCTTATAACTCATTCTATCTGGAGGGTGAGACCGGTGAAGGAGACAAGGTATATCAGGCTCGTTATTCCACATTTAATGGACATAGATATCCGTGGGGCTATATGAGTGGTACACCAATGGCTTGTCCTTTCGTGACAGGCAGTATCGCTCTTTGGCTACAGGCGAACCCTACTTTATCCCCGGATGATATCAAGGATGTTTTCTCCCGTACGTCTGTTCAGGATAAGCCGCTCTCTTATCCGAACAAGCAATGGGGATGGGGAAAAATAGACGTGTATAAAGGTTTGCTGGATATATTGGGAATTCCTACCTCTACGGAGAACGTATTCGAGGAGGCTCCGCAAGAGGCCGTGTCCATATATGCTAGCGGTACGAAAGGAAGTTTCCATGTCCGTTGGGCGGAGGTCCCTAGTTCGTTCAGTATCCATGTGTATGACGCTTCGGGTCGTCATCTGTATGAAAAGAAGGTCGGTTTACCTGCGTCGGTGGATTACGCTGTTTCCTTGGGAAATGTCCAGCCCGGCGTTTATTTCATACGGATAGATACGGCAGAGGGTACGGTGGAGCGGAAGATACGCCTATAACCCGGACTCGTCTGGATCGTTTATAGCTGGTAGCGGATCGCTACCAGAAACTCCCGGGGACGGATACGTACCCATGAGGTATAGCTTTCCAACGATGCGTATCGCGTGTATCCGTAGGTACGTTTGTCGAACAGGTTTGTCGCCGTGGCGGTGATTTGCAAACGCCGGGATTTCCATAAGACCGAGAAGTCCGCGAAAACGGCGTTGACGGATTGGTCTTCATTCACGTCATTGTGATAATGATCTACGGAAAGGCTTGCCTCTATGGGTGAGAAAATGTAGGAGAGTTGTACTTGTTGGGTGACGTTCCATAAGGGCGCCAAACGGGTACGTTCTCCTATTTTACTTCCTCCGTACCGGATATCGGTTTGGTAACTGGTCTCCCAATGGCGGTTGGGAGTCCAGATCACTTTGGGTTCTAGGCGCATGAGACGATATTGATAGGGAAGCCTTTGTCCCCCGCTGATTTGCTCGGCCTTGCTGATATTGAGGAGCGCCAGGAGCGAGGTCTTTAGCCCTAGATCGTAAAAGCCTTTGGATAGCGTGCTTTTGACGGTATATCCGGAACCGTGGTTGGACAGTGGTAAGGAGACTCGTTGTATCTGTCCGTTCTCTATACGTTGCTCGTATATACGGTTGTACCACTCCCGGTTGTGTGTCAGGTTTACCGTGGCGAAGAATTCCCGTGCCGTATTCTTGTACTCCCCATAAACGGAATAAAGCTGTTGTCTGTAAACCGGGAGGATTCCGCAATTCCAGACGCTATTCCGGTAATCCGTTTGATAAGGCCGGTCGTATAAGTCGGTCATCTCTCCGTATCTTTCCTTATAGGAGGCGTGTACCGTGAAACGCCATGCGTAATTCAGTTTGTAGATAATGGACAGGGACGGATTAACCGAGATGCGGGAGAAACCGACCCCTGTATATCCGGTCCATCTGAGAGGGGCGCTGAGGGATAGGGTCCATTTATAGGTATTCCATTGGTAATCGGGTGAGAGATAAGTTTGCAGGCTTTTCTCGATATTGCTGATCTCCCCGTTTATGCCCACCGTATATCGCTGGGTGAGGGAACCGTTCTTTTTCAGGAATGAAAAGGAATTATCGGTATAAAAGTCGCGTAAGTTCATTGGATAAGGGTAATTATCCAAGCGAAGATCGGCCGCGTTGCTGTGGTAACGGAGCAAAGACTGGACTTCCAACGTGTATTTGTCCAAGCTCCACAGGCTCCGTAAATTATTACGCAAGTCGAGGTTCGGGGTTTTGATGCGTTGGTCCAATGTTGTACGGCCGGTGGAAATTGTGTTTCCGGTTATATGGGAAAGGCTGGATTGCCAATCTCCGGTGGCTGAGAACTGGTTCTTGAGATACCTTTCCTGCGAGTTGTTTTCCACTCCGATATTTAGGTTGGCTTGATCCGAGCGAATGCGGCTATCGCTTTGCTCCGTTAGATGAATCGTATCCTCGGATTGGTAATAAGTCGTCTCACTCCCCCTTTCCTGTGTTTGCCGGTCGTGGATATAACCGGCGTTTATACGGAGTTGGGTGTTCTCGTTCAGTTTATATAGGCGATTTGCGGATAGGCTGTGTATATGGTTGAACAGCCAGCGCTCTTTCTTTAGCGGGGCGGAGAATGAGGGCTGTAGCAGAAATTGGGGAACCTTGGGCTCGGATAAACGGGATTCGGGTGATTCGGTAAGCGTATTTTGCTCGTCCGATACATCCTGCCCGGTATTATTCCCTTTATATAGATAAGCGGATTGGCTGCTGCGGCTGATCTGCAAGGCGTCAGCGGCTCCTTTCCATAAGAACGGGGATGCGCCGAGACCGCCTTCGGCATTGATCAACCAGCGATCTCGGAATTCCGGTCTCAGCTTGAGGTTCAACGCTACGTCTTCGGTCTTGATCTTTCTCTGTAACACACGGATCGGTTGGTGGTTCTCCATCACTTGTATGTTCTGTACGGCGTCGGCTCGCAGGTTCTCGCTGATTTGCTTGTATTTCCCGTTGGTGAGATCCAGTCCCTCCACATAGAAATTACGGATCTCTTTCCCGTTGTAAGAGATCTTCCCCAGATCATCGATATCGATACCCGGAAGTTTCCGTAATACGTCCTTGATGGATTGATCCTTTGGGGAGAGAAAGCGGGTGACATCATAATTGATCGTATCTTGCCGCCCCCAGACACGTCCCGGATGGATTTTCACCTCCTTTAGGCTGAATACCTGCGGCTCCATCTCAAAACGAAGCGTTTGTCCGGCATGTACGGCTTGTTGCTGGGTTTGGTACCCTAAGAGCGAGACGGAGACGAGAAGTGAGTCCGTCCGCTTCGGTTGGGTGAGGGTAAAGGTCCCTTCATTATTACTTAACGTATAGTTGATAGGAAAGGAGACGTTGCCTCTGGTTAATTGCACGGTGGCCGCTTCTACCGGCAGTTGGCTTTCCCTGTCGATCACGATCCCTCGGATGACGGATTGGGCGGCCAATCCTGCCGGGCAGAGCAGCGTAAGTAAACAAAAAGTGTGTATATGCAGTATGATCCGTTTCATCTTTCTTCCCTTTCTATAGGGTTATACGGCATGTTCTTGGGTTGGTAAGGTTTTCCGTTATCGTCGGTGACGGTCACTTTCACCTGTGGCGAGGTCAAGGCGATGTATCCGATAGGATCGGCGGCATATCGTTCGTAAGCCTTTTGCAGGTTCTTGCGGCTGATCGGCTCGAAATCGTTTCCCCCGAAAAGGATCGGGTTCTTACCCCGGCTCAGTTCGATACCCGTGCAGATGAAAGTGTAATGTCCTTGGCTGTCTTGGGCTTTTAGGATCAGGCCCGGTAATCCGCATAATTTCCAAGGACCCTCGCTTTTCGGTATCTCCGGCGTGTACCAAGCCTCATAATGCCTGCCCTTGAAATGACAGGTCGCTTTCCGGCAAGGATAGGACAGGATGGTCATCGTATCGGGCAGTAAGGTCCATTCCGGGCGCTCCTCCTTTTCCTCGCAGCGAAAGCGACTGGCGGCAAGGGCATCCAAGGTCGTGGTCTTTCCCGCCGGATAATTCTTGTAGACCTGTGCATTGGTCTTGGAGGAATATCGTTGCAGGTGTTCATTGATGACTTCTTGTGAGGCTCCGGCGGCTTTGTCGGCCTCTAGTACGGAATCGGTGAGGAATTTGGCGTAACTATAGTAAACGGAGCATTTATCCCCGACCTTCAGCATGAGGGTCTCTTCCTCTTTCTTGTCGGGTTGGAGCGTGTCCGGCATGGACGTGGTTTGGTATTGTACCGTGAAACGTGTCTCGTCGATGGGCTTGGCTCTTAGTACGTCGTTTAGGTTGAAGATGTTGATTGTCACTTGGGCGTTCGTCTCGTGTCCCGCCCCTGACAGACCTACGCAAAGCAGGCCGATTGTCGCTATGATTCGTTTCATGATCTGTTGGTTTTAGAAGTTATTTGTCGCGAATGTAAGAGAGGAACGTTCGCCGTAAGGAAGATTTTTATTACTGAAATATTACTCCGCTTATAAAAATGGCTACATGTACGTTGTAATCATGGAGTAGCTATCTATCTTTGCCGGAAAGGAATGAGACATGGGAAAGAGAATTCGATGGATATGGGTAATCTCGTTGTCGGCGGCTTTGGCGGCGATCGGGGTACAAGGCTATTGGCTGTTCAATCAGTTCCGGTACGAGATGTGTACTTATGCGGATGAGATCGCCGGTGAGGTATTTCATGCCGGGCAGGAGGAATTTCGTATACGGAAGGAAGAGGCGGAGATGACGAAAGGTACTTATATCATAGAACGCCAGTCGAAATACCAGTCTGGTGATAGCGTGTTAAACGGGTTGAAAAACTCGTTCGGTTTCCAGCTTTATCCCAAGGATACGACAAAGATCCATAGTTTTCGGCTTCATCTGGACCCGAATATGCCGGAAGATAGCTTATTAGTTGGGGTAGATCGTTCGGTCGTGGAGTTCTTCGTGCCTTTCTCCGCAGAGCGTTTGGACTCCATCTTGTCTGCCGGTCTGCCCGGTCTGGATTATCGGGTACGTCCGTTCGTAGCGAGCGATACATTGTCCGGACAGTCATCGGCCTTATGGTTCCCATTATCGAAAAACCTGTTTTCAACCTCTATCTCGATATGCTATGTGTTCGCCCCGATCGAGCGAATGGCGGTGTGGGTGGATGTGGATCTTCCCATAAATCCGTTATTGGGCCGGATGGGATGGCAGCTTTTCCTAAGTATTTTCCTTATCTTGTTATTGCTGGCTTGCTTGGGTTTCCAGATCCGTACGATCTGGGAGCAAATGCGCTTGAACGAGTTGCGTGAGGGGTTCGTGCATACGATGATCCATGAGCTGAGGCGACCGGTACAAACCTTGAAGGTATTCGTCTCTTTCTTGAATGACCGGGAGATGCGGATGGATGAGGCCACGACGGAACGGGTCCTTCAAGACTCCATGTTCGAGTTGGATAATCTTTCCGCCTATCTGGGAAAATTGAAAGATATGGTCTGTGCGGACGAGCGGGAGACGCTTCTGAGACCTTCCGCTTTTAATCTCCGTGAGTTGGTGGAGAAGGTGGTACGCCTAACCAATATCCCCGCCGGGAAAAAAGTCTCTTTCTCGACGGCCTTTCCCCCGGATATGCCGGATCTGACGGCCGATCCGGTACATGTGGCGAATGTCTTGTCTAACTTGATAGAGAATGCGATCAAATATTCGGGAGAGGAAGTGAATATCGATATCGTAGTGCTTTGGAATCAGCAAGGGGTGGAATTGACCGTTTCGGATAATGGCTTCGGTATCGCTCCGGATGAGCGGCGAAAGGTATTCGAGAAGTTTTACCGTTCGTCTCATCTGCCTGATAAGCAAATTCCCGGTATTGGGTTGGGATTGAGCTACGTTCGCCAAATAGTAGAGGCGCATCATGGTTCAGTATCCCTGCGAAGTGAATTAGGTGAAGGCACTCGAATTACTATAAATCTACCGACTACAGCCTTATGAAATCGACATTGAAAATACTTTTCGCTGACGATGACCTTAAGTATTCCCTCGTCTTGAAGCGATTCTTGGAACGGGAGGGGTATGAGGTGACTTATACCGGCAATGGTACCATGGCTTTGGAGCAATTCCCGGTCGTGAAACCGGACCTGGTCTTGCTGGATATCAACATGCCCGGCCTAAACGGTTTCGAGGTAGCGGAAAAGATCCGTGAGCAAGACCGCCATGTCTTGATCTTTTTCCTTTCCGACCGTTCCGATAAGAACGACCGTTTGAAAGGTTTTAGCTTGCGCGGAAACGATTACTTGGCGAAACCCTTCTATCCGGAAGAGCTGATCGCCCGTATCAAGGACCGTTTTGAGATCGGTGTCCATGAAAACGTGCAGGAGGAGAGCTTCCATTTCGGAAACACGACCTTCAACTATACCACGAATGAGATCCGTACGGGCAATAACAAGGTATTGATCACTTCCCGCCAAGCGGATCTTCTGCGAATCCTGGCGACAAACCTGAATCTGGCGGTGGATCGTGACCTTCTGTTGGAAACCGTCTGGGGAACTAGCTCATACGCCAACTCCCTGGCCTTGAATGTGCAGGTCACCTATCTCCGTAAAGCGCTTCATAACGATCCGTCTACCGGCATCGTATCCTTGCCGAAGAAAGGATATATGCTAAGAGGATAGAATTTATCCGGTAGAATTGGGTTTCTGATCCGTAAGCATTATCTTTGTCCCACAAAGTATTCACAGAAAGAAAATGAATCATATATGAACTTCAGCGAACAATGTTTCCGCATTTTTGAGCAAGCTACGGAGGCTTATCATGTAACTGACAATGTAGATGCTACAGTGCATAATCCCTATGCGGTAAAGAGCATCGAGTTTTATCTTTATCTTAAGAACTGGATCGATGCCGTCCAATGGCATTTGGAGGACATTATCCGGAATCCGGAGATCGACCCGGTGGAAGCGCTGGCTATCAAACGCCGCATCGACAAGTCGAATCAAGATCGTACGGATTTGGTAGAGTTGATCGATAGTTTCTTTCTGGATAAATACAAGAACGTGAAAGTATTGCCGGACGCTACGATCAATACGGAAAGCCCGGCTTGGGCGATCGATCGTCTGTCGATCCTTACGCTTAAGATCTATCATATGCGTGAGGAGGCAAACCGTCCGGACGCTACTGCCGAGCATAAGGCTCGTTGTGAGCAGAAGTTGGCCGTCTTGTTGGAACAGAAGAAGGATTTGTCGATGGCTTTGGATCAATTGCTATCCGATATCCGTGACGGTAAGAAATACATGAAGGTCTACAAGCAAATGAAGATGTACAACGACCCGGCCTTGAATCCTGTGTTGTACGGTAAGAAATAATGGCAAATATATTAGTAATACGACTTTCGGCTATCGGGGATGTGGCGATGACCGTTCCCGTTATCTATTCCGCAGCCAAGGCGAATCCTACGGACTCGTTTACCGTGTTGACGCAAGCGTTCTTGATCCCGGTTTTTATCAACCGCCCGAAGAACGTGAACGTGATCGGTATCAATACGAAGAGCACGGAGAAAACGTTGGCGGGATTGCTTCGTTTTGCCTCTGCCTTGGTGAAATACGATTTCGATATGGTGCTGGATTTGCACGATGTGTTGCGAACCATGATTATCCGTACGCTGTTCCGCTTGAACGGCAGACGGGTGTTTGTCGTGGATAAGGCCCGGAAAGATCGTGCCCGGTTGACCGACGCGAAGCATAAACGATTTAAACAACTTCGCCCGGTGATCGAACGTTATGCGGATGTGTTCCGCAACGCCGGGCTTAACTATACGGAATCGTTCACCTCGCTTTATGAGACCTCGACCCCTGATTTATCCGCCTTGGAACCCCTTGCGGGAACGAAGACGGGCAAATGGATCGGTATCGCCCCCTTCGCCAAGCACCGGGGAAAGATTTATCCGACCGGGGAGATGGAGCTGGTCATGGCCGAGCTTTCCGATCGAGAGGATTTTACCATCTTCCTGTTCGGTGGTCGTGGCTACGAGGAGGCGCTCTTGGATCAATGGGCTTTTGAGTATCCCCGGGTAAAAAGCGTGGCGGGCAAGTATTCCTTGGATCAGGAACTGGCCTTGATCAGTCGGTTGGATCTGTTGATTTGCATGGATTCCGCCAATATGCATTTTGCTTCCTTGGTCGGTACACGGGTGCTTTCCGTTTGGGGCGCTACCCATCCCTATGCCGGATTTTACGGATATCATCAGGATCCGGAGGATTGTATCCAGTTGGACTTACCTTGCCGTCCTTGTTCCGTATTCGGCCAAAAGCCCTGCCTGCGGAAGGATTGGGCGTGTATGAAACAGCTCAATCCGGATCTAATCATAAACAAGGTATTAACCTCTTTAAATGAAATGGTTTCGGATGAAGGAGATCATTAACCCGGCGTACGGGCGATTCGAGGATTTTGTAAGGCGTGTACCTCGTATATTTTCAGAAGAGGGAAAAACGATTTATAAGGCGAGGAATGAGATCAAGGTTTTTGAGGTAGATGGTGTGGAACTGAATGTCAAGCGGTATAGAATCCCCCTCTTGATAAACCGTGTTATTTATCGTTTTTTCCGTCAGCCTAAGGCTGTGCGAGCCTATGAGTACGCTCTGCGATTGGTTGCCAAGGGGTTTGAGACTCCTGCCCCGATCGCTTATATCCTTTTTAGGAAGAAAGGGTTTTTGGAATATAGTTATTTTATCAGTCTGCAATCCAGCTATAAGACATTGTATAAAGTCGGACAGCGTCCGGTAGAGGAGAACGAGGATATTTTCCGTGCGTTAGGTACTTATATGGCAAAGTTGCATGAGGCGGAGGTTTATCATGCCGATTTCTCTCCCGGAAATGTATTGTACGATCGTACGGAGGAAGGGGTTAAGTTCTCCTTGATCGATATAAACCGGATGCACTTCGGGCCTGTCTCGCTGAAACGAGGATGCGCGAATTTCTCCCGTTTGTGGGGACGGGAAGCCGCTTTTCGTTTAATGGCAGAGACCTATGCCGAGAGCCGGCATTTTGATAAAGCGGAATGCCTTCGTTGGATATTATACTATCGAAATCGTTTCTGGAAGAGATATGCGTTGAAGCATGAGATTGAATTTGAATTATAGACTTTTATGAAAATACAAATACTCCGGTTCTGTTTAGTTGTTAGTTGTCTTTTGGCCTATGTATCTCCGGTTAAGGCGTTAGAATGGTGGGAAAAGGTAGAGTATCTGACTTACTCGCCCCGTTATTTCGGGCCAAATGCCTTTCCGATTCCCGAGTTGGTAGGAGGAAGCCTGTCCAGCCGTTGGGAAGTGGAGCTTCGGGGGGAATATCATAAGACGCGAGGCGATCAGACGAAAGATATCTTTACCCGTTTGTACATTCCTGTCGTAAAGGGGCGTGTAGGGGTGAATGTCAGTTGGGTATTCCAAGAATGGTATGAGATGTCGCCGGAAGTGCGGGATGAGCGTTATGCGGTAGAACTGAAATCCCCGATTGTTTGCCGGGGCGACGTGATCTTTAATTTTTATTTCCAAGCCCTCCGGAGCGAGAAATGGATGGATATCGTGGTAAGCGCCAACCTGAAAACCGCCAGTGGCGGACGCTTGTGCGACGCTCGTTATACGGATGCGGCCTCTTATTGGTTCGACGCCAATCTGGGACGTACGTTGTGGAAGCGGAAAGATGTAAACGCTTCGATCCGTGTGCAAGCTTTAGCGGGTTTTTATTGTTGGATGACTAACGATGTCGTTAATCGTCAGAACGACGCTTTCTGTTATGGGGCAGGTGTGTTAGGGACCTATCGGGGGTTCTCGTTGGATTGTAATTATGCCGGTTTCCGGGGATATCGGGATAATGGGGATAAGCCGATGATTCTACGGACAAAGCTAAATTATGAGCTTAAGAAAAATATCTTGTCCTTCCAATATAAACATGGAATGAAGGACCATCTTTATGATAGCTATTCATTAGCTTATATCCGTTGTTTCTGAATCTGTAAATAATCTATGCTTTCTTGATCGACCTGAATAACGTGGCGAAGCCATCTGTATAAGCCTTTACGCTGAAATCTTGGATGATATGCTCACGTGAGGCCTTGGCGAACGCTTCCAATCGCTCCGGGTTATCGATAAGCGAGCGGATAGACGCCGCCATTTTTTGAGGAGAAGAAGGCGGCACTAACAATCCGGTGACTCCGTCTATGATTAAGTCTCTTGCTCCCGGTATGTCTGTTACGATACAAGGAACGGAACAAGCCATAGCCTCCCGCACGACTCTCGGGGAGGCATCCCGGTGCGAGGGAAGTATAAACAACTGGGACGTGACCAGAAAAGAGATGGCGTCGGAACGCTGTCCCAGAAAATGAATTTGTGCGCTTACCTTCGACTGTTGGGCTAATTGGAAATCATTTTCCCCATATTCTCCCACGATTGTAAGATGTACCCGTGGATCATCCAATAAGATAAACGCATGAATCAAATCGGTTAAGCCTTTGAACGGCCTGTTCTTCGTCGCTCCGATATAGATGCAACGAAAGGCGTCGTCCGGAATATCGTCTGCTTGTTTGGGCGTACGGACTGCCTCCTTGATCCAATCGATATCAAATGGCTTTGTGCTGGTTGTTAGTCTTTTTCGTGCGATGAATCGGGAGAGATATTCCTCGATATCTTTGGTCTCGCATACGACATGCTCCACGGCGGGATTTAATATGCCTAGATAATAGGTCGGATCGAACCGCTTCAATTTAGCCTGCGTGCCTCGGTATGCGATATTCTTCGCCCGTGTGCCTATGGAGGCGAATAAAGCGTTTGATAAACCGGAACTACTTGGTGAGTAGATAAGGTCGATCCGATAAGTCTT
The DNA here is from genome assembly GCF_003434625.1 of Parabacteroides sp. AM17-47. NCBI lineage: Bacteria > Pseudomonadati > Bacteroidota > Bacteroidia > Bacteroidales > Tannerellaceae > Parabacteroides > Parabacteroides sp. AM17-47. The sequence continues at coordinate 123,439 of NZ_QTLI01000014.1, read as the reverse complement.
GATGATTTCGCGCAGGGCACGAATAACGTTCCAGTTGAACTTCGAGGTAATGACCGGCAGATCCAAGGGTGTACAATTCCCATAGATCTTTTTGTCGGTATACGATTGGGGGGAAGCGATATAGATGTTGAAGTCCTCAAGCTTGGACAATCCTTCCAGCATTTTGTAGGTCGCTATGTCGGCTTCTTTATAGACTAAAAGTATATTCATTGTGTATGGATAAAATGGATTTGCTAAGATCGTGAGATATTCTCGTATACTCGCATGAAATGAGCCGCTAATACGTCGGGCATGAATCGCCGTATATTCTCTCGTCCGCCGGAACGCATGGATTCGGCCAGCTTCGGCTCGTTCAATACGGACTCTATCAAGCCGCGCAGTTCTTGCTCATTTCTCGGATCGGTATATAGAGCGGACGATCCGCCCGCCTCTTCCAGACAAGAACCGGTAGCCGCTATCACCGGAATACCGGCAAGCTGGGCTTCTAATATCGGGATACCGAATCCTTCGAAAAACGAGGGATATACAAATAAGGTCGCCATCTGATAGAAAGCGGCTAATTCGTTAAAAGGTATATGGGTCAAGATACGGACGCGACCGGACAGGTTGTTTTCCCGGATATAGGTCTCTACCGTATCCGTATAAGGCGTATGCTTACCGATAGCGATCACGGAGATATCTTCTTTCAGGGCTTTCAGGGCTTTTACCAGAAGCAATAAATTCTTCCGTTCCTCGATGCTCCCTACATATAATATATAAGGCCCGTTTATCTGATATTTCTCGCGTACGGACGATTTCACGTCTTCTTGAACCGCTTGCCCGAATATCGGGTCACAACCTTGGTAAACAACCTCGATCTTGCTTTCCGGAATGTGGAAGAAGTCCCGGATGTCTCGCATCGTCTGCCTGCTGATCGCTATGATCTTGTCCGATCGTAAACAAGCTTGCTTGAATTTGTAGGTATAGATGGAACGATCGATCGGTTTATAAAGCTGCGGGTAACGCAAGAAGATCAAGTCATGTATCGTTACGACCGCTGGGATTCCGTTCTGTTTTAGATTCATAGGAATCTCATTACTCAAGCCATGGAACAGATCTACGTGCTCTTTTCGAAGCGTAGTCGTTAGACCGGAGGTACGCCATAAAGACGGAAATAGTTTATCGAACCTGCCTTCCGGATAATGGAATGAGACACTTGGACGCTCCTCGATCCGTTTCCGTAACGCCTCTTTGCCTTTGCCCGGCGTATAGAGTTGATAGATATGCTCCGGGAAAGAAGTGGACAAACTATTCACTACGAACCGGCTATAATTACCCAGTCCGGTAGCGTTATGCGTAATCCGTTTTGCGTCGAAAGCGATCTTCATAGGCTTGAATTCGATATATTGGGCAAATATACGATATAATTTTAATTACCTTTACCTCATTTCCTTCCGAAATCCGCCGGGATCTCCCCCCATACGGATGTTTCCCATTTGAGGATCTGGGTGGTATAGGTATGGGTGTTCAACCATTTCTCGGCCCGCTCGATGAGCTCGAAGATAGGTTCGTTGATCGGTTTGCGTGCTAATAGGGTTTTGCATTTCTTTTTCTTGACCCAGCTGATGGCGTTGCGGCTATCCGAATAGATCGGCAGGTCGCTTCCCTTTTGCTGTAGCAAGGCGAGGCCGTGTACTAAGGCGAGGAATTCCCCGACATTGTTCGTGCCCTCCTTCAGCGGGCCGATATGGAAGATCTCTTGTCCGGTAGCGGTATAAACACCTCTGTACTCCATATCCCCGGGATTACCGCTACAGGCGGCGTCTACGGCAAGACTCTCATTGATCGGGTTCCCGATCGGGGCTTCCGGTGCGAGACGGGCCACGGCTTTCGGGGAAGAGGCGGTCTTTAGGTAATGGGTATAGCCGGCCTCGAAGGCTTTGGCAGCTTCCTCCCGGTTCTCGAAGGATTTATATTTGGCTCCCTCTTGTCCGTCTACCTGTGCCTTGCATTCCGCCCAGTTATCATAGATTCCCGGGTTCAACCCTTTCCATACGACATAAAACTTATTCTTGGCCATGACTCTTACTCAAGATTTCTTGTGAGAATTGCGTATAGGTACCGAACGGCGCTCTTTTATCCTTGAAGAAACGGATCAAGGCGTCCAGCCTTCTTTCCATGCTGCAACCGGAATGGTTGGTCATGATAAACGGTAACTTTAGCTCTTTCCGATCACTTAAGGAGGTGAACTCCCACGGATGGAAATAGGTTAGGAAATAACCGTCCTCTTTCCAAGTCCAAAGCGCTAACTTACGGTACAAGGTAGCCGGAAGGTTATGGTAAGCCAGCCAAAATAAGGGGAAACGGACGATCGGGGTCACCGAGGCGGGCAGTTGCAATACGCCATCTTTCATGAAATAGGTGCGGGGCTGCCCCAGATGATTGTAACGGCCGGGAATACAAGTCGGGTTCAAGGACGAGTTGTATAAGTAACCGGCCTTATGTATCTCTTCTTCTTCGACGGGCATCATGCGGGCCATACGGAAACCGTTCACCGGTTGTCCGGTCAGTTCCTCCAACGCCTCTTTGGACTTGCGTAGATCGGCGGTCTCGAACGACGAGTGATAAAAACCATGCGAAGCGATCTCATGTCCACCCTTTTGGATGTCCAAGATCAAATCCTTTGCGTGAAGGGCGAAGTTCGCCGTGCAAAAGAAAGTCGCTTTTACCCGGTGACGGGCCAGACATGCCAGTATCTTCCGGGTTCCTTCTACGGAAGTACGCATTTGTTCCTCGAACGGCAATTCCACGCCGTGTTCCAATGGAGCGTCAAACTCCTCGATATCAAAACTAAGTAATATCATGTATGTCAATTAATCTCTATGAAATAAGATGGATAAGAAGTTCAACGCTTCCCGCCGCAGGACCTTGAATCCCATATCGGATACCGCCAGTCCTTCTTTGATGTTCGCGTTGATCGTCCGTAAGTTTATCTCTTTCCGGCGACTTGCCTTATAGATAAATTCCGTATCGAATAGGAAGCTATTGATACGGGTCGTCAGGAATATCGCCTGTCCCGCTTGGCTGAATCCCTTCATGCCCCCTTGCGTATCCTTGATCTTGATCCGCAAGACCCATGTATTGCATATGTGGGACAGTTTGGATAACATTTGCCGGAAAGGAGGTAGATTATCCTGATAACTTTTGCCGCGGGTAGCCACGACTACGTCCGCTCCTCCTAGCAACGCCTCGACCATCCTGCCGAATGAGTCGTTTGTATATGGAAAATCGTAGTCTGTATAAATAATGTAAGGAGAGGTACATCGCTTTACCGCCTCTCGCAAGGCATATCCTTTTCCCCGGTTGGGCTTATAGTCCACGACGCAGACATCCGGTATCAATTGCCGGAGGCGGTCGATCGTTTCCGGCTCGTATCCCCGTCTCGAACCATCACTGACAATAAAAAGGTGGAAACGTACCGGGCTGAATAATCGCTCCACTTCGCGGAAATGGGTGGCTACTCGTTCCTCCCAGCCCGAAGGCGGGTTGTAACAAGGTAATACCAAATCTATGTCTGCTCGTGCGTTCATTCCATTTATACCTTTACCGGATTATAACTCCTCGTACACATCTCAAATGTCAGCTTTAGCCAGATCAGCATACAAGGCAACGCTTTTAACGCATACGGGTATACATAATGCACTCGTATGTATTTCGGGAAAAGATCGGACGGAGACATGCTGGTCAATATAAAGGCGAAGACCATCAAGACAATATCCAATGTCGAACGTTTCCACGGTACAGCCGTATACCAAATAGCGACTCCGATAAACGCTATGATATAGGTACTGGACTCGCTACCCGTGCTGAACAGTACGACAAACATCAACACCGAGGCCAATAACGTTTTCCGGAAAGCCTCATATTTATATTGACTGATGCGTAGATAAGGCAGGCCGAATAATATTAATCCCCCTATTATCAGATAAATGTCCGAGTAACTGACCGATCCCGATATCTTACGAACCATTCCCAAGAAGGAAATGTTCTGCATGAGCGCGAATAAGTTCTCCGAATTTTTTCCGGATAAGTCCTCGAACCAACCGGTATATTGGGACATTATATAATCCGGCCCGGACAATATCATCGGGGCTACGACCATGACGACCGCCCATCCTACGCAAGATAGGCTGAACTTCATCTTATGGCGAGAGAAAAAGAAGAACGCCAATCCCGTGATCCCATACAATTTAGTAAAGGTACCCAACATGATCACGAAAGCGGCCCATACGTCTTTCTCTTTCTCTATCAATACGTAAGCGAGGACAATGATAGCGGCGATACTGATATTGAATTGCGACATGAAAAGCGAGGTAAGCAACTCGTGGGCACAAAACCAATAGATAAAGATGCGTTCCCGCTTGGTCCCCGGTAGCATCTTGACCGCCCAGAATAAAAAAAGGCTTTGCGCCACCGACCAAGTAAGCAGTCCTAACCATAACGGTGTAATGGCGAACGGAGCTACTACCAAGCTAAATACCGGCCCGTAGTGAAAAATATCGTTGTATTCTTCCGGATAGGCGGCATAGAGCGGTAACTCATTCAACGTATGCCAAAAGGATTGCCTGAAGATCGAGAAGTTGTTATATTTCCCGGGGAAATACTTGGTAATCCATGCGATAACCCCCAGCAATGCCCATAGCCCCATTAAGGTACTATATTTGCTGAAAAATGGCTTATGGATAATTGTATTGAACTTATCTATAAATTTCATCATCGAATCTACATCTGTCTACGGGGCAAAATTACATAAAAACGGTGACTTTTATGCGAGTTAAATAAAAATACTATTTTTGCGTCCAAAACTGGTAAGAGATTATTTATGAATGAAATGTTGAGATACACGATCATTCGTGTCATTCTGTTTGTAATGGGAGGCTTTCTTCTTCTCGGATGTTCGGATGAAGATGATGTGGATAATAGTGGAGGAACGAGTAAATATGGTTTAATACGGATGGCAGAGGAGGATTATGATTCGTCGAATACTTCTTACATCCTTCAGGATGAGGAACCGGACGAGGTTCTTTTCGATTCGTCAAAGCGAAAATTCAAGGTGAATGAGCCTTTGCAGGTGTCAGTTACCGGGCAGAAGGAGTTGATGCTCCGTTTCTATTCTCCTAGAGCTATCCATAATGTGATTGTCTGGGCTACGGTTGAGGGTTATGAGGATGAGGTACGGTTTGCGGAGTTTACTACGGTTTTACCTTTTCAGGAGTTTAAAATGAAGTTGCCTTTTCTAGAACAGGCGAAGGTTTATTATACACGTTCCGGCGAGGAGGTTACCATAGATGCCCATCCGGATATCGTGGCCGAGAATATAAGTTTGCGGGTTGAATGTGGAGATCCGGTCTATCAAGGAATGATAAACGTGAAACCTAAGTGGGATATTTGGTTTGGTAAATATTCCGGTTCGAACTGGGGCAACTTCAGGCCACATCTGGCTCGTGAGGCGGTTGCCCTTTCCTTGAATATGGCCGCGATGTTTTCTTCCTCGCTTTTTGATGAGGAACTGGAGAAGTGGCGTGGCAAGCTGATAAATAACGAGCAAATCGTGGATATAGATGTGTTGAAGAAACAGATCACGAATCATGGCGGGTTGTGTTATGGACGCGTGGTGAATGTTGTCGGTCTGGGTGGAGGAAATACCTTTGGGCTAGGTGAATATGTCTATCTGACCCATTATGCCGACGATGCCAATGGTTCTGACACGCCGTATCATGAGCTGGCGCACTGCTTGGGGTATGGGCATAGTGGGAATATGACGTACTATCCGGCGGAAGGCGGTTTCCCTACAATTTGTATGAAGGTTTACTCACAGCTTTCCGTGAGCAAGAAATTACCGGTTTATTCCCGCCGTTTCTTGCATACCCGGAGGAATAAGAATCTGGTAGAGAATAAAAACGTGTATACTTCCTCGAAATACATTATCGATGATCCGGAATTGGATGCCATAGATGGCGGGCTTGGGCTTGCTCCGATGGAGACGGATAGGGCTGGCGATGAGGGTTCTCCTCTCTCATTTACACTTTCTGTCTTGGATATTCCCGGTGCCACTGTGGAAACTTTTCATCCGAAAGCGGTCCATCTTTATGGGAATACGCTATATGTAGCAAATGACGCTCCGGGACATTATAGTTTGGAGGTCTTTGATGTATCTTCCGGTAATGTGCGTCATGTGAAAAGTATGGTTGAGTGGATGAACGGAGATAAGAAAGAGACCTTTGCGGGGGAGCCAAACGGCGTGACTCGCTCGTATGGGAAAATATATGTCACGAATACGGGAAGCCGTACGGATGTGTTCGATGCGGAAACGTATGAGTTCATTACTTGTATCGGTACGGGTACTTGGGGTGAGGGTGGTTATCAGACCGTTCATGCGTTTGATGTGACGGCTAGTCAAGGGGCTGTCTTTATCCGGGATAAACGGAAACTGGTAGTTGTCTTGGAGCAAGATGTACAGCCCGGTTCCGCTGCTCGGGTACCTATATATAGCCGTAGCGTAAATTTACAAGAGGCAATGGGTACTTATGCGGTAGCGGCGCGAAATGATGGCTTTTTGTATGTGACGGCCCAGAATAAAAATATGATCTATTTATTCGATCCTGCGGACATTCGGGCAGGGGACACGGGCTTTGCGCCGTATCTGGTGGCATTGGGATTTGAAAAGTCTCCCCAGTCGATAGCGTTTGTAGGGGATCGTTTGTTTGTTACGCTTCGTGTCGATGATAAACGGTCGGAGCTATGGGAGATCAGCCCTAAGAACGGAAAATTATTGCAGGATTTTACAGATTCGATGGTCTATCCCGAGAAAATAGCCGGTGCTCGTCATACTTTATTGGTAGTGGATCGTGCGACCCAGACAGTAAAAGCCATTGGCCTCTGATTTTTTTTATTGATTCTTAGGAATAAAGAAGATAGAGTTCCCGGAAAAAGTTTACATTTGCGAAAACTATTATAATAACGTATGAAACGTGTTTTTTTGGTCGGATATATGGGAGCGGGCAAGACAACGGTGGGAAAGGAGCTTGCCAAGCTCGCCGGTCTTTCGTTCATAGATCTTGATTTCTATATAGAAGGGCGTTATCATAAGGCCGTTTCGCAGATATTCGCCGAGAGAGGGGAGGAGGCTTTCCGAGAGATAGAACGGAATATGCTTCACGAGGTCGCTGAGTTTGAGGACGTGCTGATCTCCACGGGAGGAGGCGCTCCTTGCTTTTTCGATAACATGGAGTTTATGAACGCTTCTGGCACGACGGTTTACTTGAAGGTGTCAGTCGAGGAGCTGGCGAAGCGTCTGGAGTTGTGCAAACATACCCGTCCGGTGTTGAAAGGACGTTCCGGGGAGGAACTGAGGGCGTTTATCGCCGAGAGTCTGGAGAAAAGGAATCCGTTTTATACGAAGGCGTCCATAACGTTTGATGCCGAGAAGATGTTAACAGAATCTGATGTACATGACATATCGAACGCGTTAATGAAAATCCTATAGCATATGGAAGCGAACGACGGCCGGCAGGCACAGGGGGCCTATATCCCGCAGGAATTATTGAAAGAGATCAGCAAGGTGAATAACCGTTTGCTTATCGGTATTCCTCGTGAACGATGCGAGGCGGAAAAACGTTTGCCGTTGACTCCGGAGGCGGTGGATATGCTGACCGATTGCGGTCACCGGGTGCTGGTGGAAAGTGGCGCCGGATTAGGCATCAACTATTCCGATAATCATTTCTCGGAGGCGGGGGCGGAGATCGTCGATACGCCCGCGGAAGTTTTCCAAGCGGATCTGATCTTGAAGATATTGCCTCCGTTGCCGGTGGAAATCGCGCTTATGAGACCTCGCACGACCGTTTTCTCATTGGTGCAGTTTAATTTATTCGCTCAGGAGGCTTTCGAGTTGATGATGGCGAAACGGATTACCGCTATCTCTTATGAGTTGATGGCGGATGAATATAATCGTTTCCCGGTGCTGAATGTCACTTCCGAGATCGAGGGGGCGGCTTCCATAACGATCGCTTCCGAGTTGTTGAGCAATACCCAAGGAGGTAAAGGGATATTATTAGGCGGTATCCCGGGCGTATCCCCTACGGAAGTGGTGATCATCGGGGCCGGAAACGCCGGGACCGTGGCCGCGCGTGCCGCGTTGGCCTTGGGAGCATCCGTGAAAGTATTCGATGATGATATCAATAAATTGCGTATAATACAACAGGTCTTGGGGCAAGGGCTTTTTACTTCCACGTTCCATCCGAATGTGCTGCATAACGCGTTTCGTAGCGCCGACGTGGTGATCGGGGCGATGCGTTATATTAATACGAGACATCGCTATATTATCGCTACGGACTTGGTGCGTACGATGAAAAAGGGAGCTTTGGTGATCGATCTGAGGGTAAGCCAAGGCGGTTGCTTTGAGACGACTTGCTGCTTGTCGAGGGAAGATCCCGCGGTGTTCGAGCAATATGGGGTATTACATTATTGCAAACTGAATATCAGCAACCGGGTGGCTCGTACTACCTCGATGGCTTATAGTAATATATTCGTGCCTTTATTATTGTCGTTGGGCGACGCCGGTTCCGTGCAAGGAATGATCAAATCGGATAAGGGCTTTAGGGCGGGAGTATATATGTATTATGGGAAGACCGTGAATAGTTATGTGTCTAATCATTTTAATCTATCATCTAATAATCTTGATCTATACCTCTCTGCTTTTTGATGCGGAAAAGTTTTGAACTCGCAAAGTTTATGCTTTACTTTGCGGACGATCTAAATACCAATAAGCGATAAAGCTAATAAAGTATATTATGGCAGAACAGACAAAAGTTAAGACGCTGGAGAAGGTTGTAATTCGTTTCTCGGGAGACTCGGGAGATGGCATGCAGTTAACCGGTACAATCTTTTCAAACCTGTCCGCGGTTTTCGGGAACGAGATTTCTACATTCCCAGACTATCCGGCAGAAGTACGTGCTCCACAAGGAACACTAAGTGGTGTATCTGGATTCCAAGTGCACTTGGGATCGCGCAAAATCTTCACACCCGGTGATAAGGCCGACGTATTGGTGGCCATGAATCCCGCCGCGCTAAAGGTGAACGTAAAACACCTAAAACCCAATGCGATTGTTTTAATCGACACGGACTCTTTCAAGAAAAGTGATTTGGATAAGGCCTTGTTTACGACCGATGATCCGTTTACTGAGCTGGGATTGACTGGCGTGCAGGTTGTTGCCGCTCCGATCTCTACGATGGTAAAAGACGGATTGGTTGAGTTTGGCTTGGACAATAAATCGGCTCTTCGCTGTAAGAATATGTTCGCCTTAGGACTTGTTTGCTGGTTGTTCGAGCGTCCGCTGGAGGAGGCTATGCACATGTTGCAGAATAAGTTCGCTAAGAAACCGGTTATCGCCCAAGCTAATATCAAGGCTTTGACGGACGGTTATAATTATGGTAATAACATCCATGCCTCGGTTTCTACGTATCGTATCGAGAGTAAGAAAGCCGAGCCCGGATTCTATACGGACGTGAATGGTAATAAGGCTACTTCCTATGGTTTGATAGCCGCTGCCGAGAAAGCTGGTTTGCAGTTGTTCTTGGGTAGTTACCCGATCACTCCGGCTACTGATATTTTACATGAATTATCTAAACGTAAGGATTTAGGCGTTATCACGGTTCAGGCCGAGGATGAGATCGCCGGTATCTGTACTTCTATCGGAGCTAGTTTCGCCGGTTGCTTGGCGGCTACGTCTACTTCCGGACCAGGTCTTGCCTTGAAGAGCGAGGCGATCGGTTTGGCTGTAATTGCCGAGTTGCCTTTGGTGATTATCGATGTTCAGCGTGGCGGTCCTTCTACGGGCTTGCCGACGAAGAGCGAGCAAACGGACTTGATGCAGGCTCTGTATGGCCGTAATGGTGAGAGCCCTGCCGTGGTAATAGCGGCCTCTACGCCGACTGATTGTTTTGATGCCGCATTTTGGGCGGGTAAGTTGGCCGTGGAGCATATGACTCCGGTTATCTTGTTGACCGATGCCTTTATCGCTAACGGTTCTTCCGCTTGGAGAATTCCGGAAATGGATAAATATCCGGAGATTAAGCCGAATTACGTAGCTAATTATCAAGACGAGAAAGTTTGGAAGGCGTATCGTCGTAACAAGGAAAGCTTGGTTCGTTACTGGGCGATTCCGGGAACGGAAGGTTTTGCTCATCGTCTGGGTGGTCTGGAGAAAGACTACGAGACGAGCGCTATCTCTACCGATCCGGCTAACCACCAGAAGATGGTGACGACCCGTCAGGCTAAGATCGATAAGATCGCCGACTATATCCCCGAACTGGAAGTGATCGGAGATGAGGACGCTGATTTATTGATCGTTGGTTGGGGTGGAACCTACGGACACCTTTACGAGACGATGGAGACGATGCAGGAGAATGGCAAGAAGGTGGCTTTCGCTCACTTCAAGTTTATCAACCCGCTGCCTAAGAATACGGCTGAGGTTCTTTCTAAGTATAAGAAAGTGGTGGTGGCTGAGCAAAATAACGGACAGTTCGCTAACTATTTACGTGGAAAGGTACCCGGATTTAACCCGTATCGCTTCAATCGTGTAAAGGGACAACCTTTTGTCGTTGCGAGATTAGTTGAGGAATTCACTAAAATATTGGAGGCTTAAAAGATGACAACAGAAGAAACTAAATTTCAACCGAAAGATTATAAAAGCGACCAGTACGTACGTTGGTGCCCGGGTTGTGGCGACCATGCGGTACTGAATTGCCTGCATAAGGCTATGGCCGAGGTAGGAGTGGCTCCTCACAATATGGCAGTTATCTCAGGTATCGGCTGTTCTTCCCGCTTACCTTATTATATGAATACGTATGGCTTCCATACGATCCATGGTCGTGGAGCGGCTATCGCTACCGGCGTAAAGACGGCTCGCCCGGACTTGAGCGTATGGTTGATTACGGGTGATGGCGACTGCTTGGCTATCGGCGGTAATCATTTTATCCACGCTGTCCGTCGTAATATCGATTTGAATATCGTTCTTTTCAACAATAAGATCTATGGTTTGACGAAGGGGCAGTATTCCCCGACATCCGACCGTGGTTTCGTATCCAAGAGCTCTCCGTATGGAACGGTGGAAGATCCGTTTGTGCCGGCTGAGTTGGCATTGGGTGCCCGTGGTAATTTCTTCGCCCGCTCGATCGATGTGGATTTGAAGAATACGACCGAGGTATTGACGGCTTCCGCTCGTCATAAAGGCGCTTCCGTTACGGAAGTGTTGGTAAACTGCGTGATCTTTAATGATGGTATCCATAAGGGGATCGTTGATAAGGCATACCGTGCGGATCGTACGATTTTCCTTCGCCATGGCGAGAAAATGGTTTACGGCGCTAACATGGATAAAGGCCTTGTGCTAGACGGCCTAAAACTGAAATCCGTAACGATCGGACAAGATGGTTATACGATGGATGACGTATTGGTACACGACGCCCATGAGAAGGATAACACCTTGCATATGATGCTTGCCATGATGAGCGGTGATATGCCAATCGCGTTAGGCGTAATACGAGATGTGGAGGGACCGACCTATGATGAGGCTGTCCACCAGCAAATCGAGGAGGTACAAGCGAAGAATCCTACACGTAAATTACACGACCTTTTGATGAAAGGTGAGATTTGGGAGGTAAAGTAATATATTTCTGATCGGATATAAGAGAAGGCGCAAGATATTTATCCTGCGCCTTTCTTATATTTATACGCTGGATTTGTTTGTGTGGAAAAAAGTATATATCTTTGTTTCAGTCACAATAAAAGCGAATACCTATGATGACGACTTCGGAAATAGTTGAGATGCTAGCTAAAAGTATATGATTTGTAAACTCCATATTACAAATAGACTAAGGGTTTTGTTAATTGCATGGAAAAGAGTAATTATTACTGAAAAATTTCCTTAATAAGCTGTGTACGATAAAAAAAAATATTACTTTTGTACCGCGGTTAACAAGGTGGAGTCGCAGCAAGCTCCAAAAGGTCGGAAAGCCTCACCGTATCGAACTAGAGTAGAGAGAAAAGTTATATAAAGTCAATCATTTAAATTAAATTCAAGATGGCTAATTTAGATTTAAGCAAGTACGGAATTGTTGATGTGAAAGAAATCGTTCACAATCCGTCTTATGATGTTCTGTTCGCAGAAGAAACTAAACCGAGTTTGGAAGGCTTCGAGAAAGGCCAGGTAACTGAGCTAGGTGCTGTAAACGTGATGACTGGTATTTATACAGGTCGTTCTCCTAAAGATAAATTTTTCGTAAAGAATGAAGCCAGCGAAGATTCTGTATGGTGGACTTCTGATGAATATAAGAATGATAACAAGCCTTGTTCTGAGGCTGCTTGGGCAGACTTGAAGGCTAAAGCCGTAAAAGAATTGTCTGGCAAACGTTTGTTCGTTGTCGATACATTCTGTGGCGCTAACGAGGCTACTCGTTTGAAAGTACGTTTCATCATGGAGGTTGCTTGGCAAGCTCACTTCGTAACTAATATGTTCATCCGTCCGACAGCTGAGGAATTGGCTAACTACGGCGAACCTGATTTCGTTTCTTTCAACGCAGCTAAGGCTAAAGTTGACAACTACAAAGAATTAGGCTTGAACTCTGAGACTGCTACTGTTTTCAACTTGAAGACTAAAGAGCAAGTTATCTTGAATACTTGGTACGGTGGTGAGATGAAGAAGGGTATCTTCTCTATCATGAACTACTTGAACCCGTTGCGTGGTATCGCTTCTATGCACTGCTCCGCTAACACGGATAAAGAGGGCAAGAGCTCAGCTATCTTCTTCGGTTTGTCTGGTACTGGTAAGACTACTTTGTCTACGGACCCGAAACGTTTGTTGATCGGTGACGATGAGCACGGATGGGATAACGAAGGTGTATTCAACTACGAGGGTGGTTGCTACGCTAAGGTTATCAACTTGGATAAAGAGAGCGAGCCGGATATCTACAACGCTATCAAACGTGACGCTCTTCTTGAGAACGTAACAGTTGCCGCTGATGGTAAGATCGATTTCGCTGATAAGTCAGTTACAGAGAACACTCGTGTTTCTTATCCGATCTATCACATCGAGAACATCGTTAAGCCGGTTTCTAAAGGCCCGCACGCAAAACAAGTTATCTTCTTGTCTGCTGACGCATTCGGTGTATTGCCTCCAGTATCTATCTTGACTCCGGAGCAAACTCAATACTACTTCTTGTCTGGATTTACCGCTAAATTAGCAGGTACAGAGCGTGGTATCACGGAACCGACTCCTACATTCTCCGCTTGTTTCGGTGCTGCTTTCTTGTCATTGCACCCGACAAAATACGGCGAAGAGTTGGTTAAGAAGATGGAAATGACTGGCGCAAAGGCTTACTTGGTGAACACAGGTTGGAACGGTAGCGGCAAACGTATCTCTATCAAAGATACAAGAGGTATCATCGACGCTATCCTTGATGGTTCTATCAATGAGGCTCCGACAAAGAAGATCCCGTATTTCGACTTCGAGGTTCCGACTGCATTACCGGGCGTAGATCCGAAGATCTTAGATCCTCGCGATACCTATGCTGATCCTGCTCAATGGGATGAGAAAGCGAAGGATTTGGCTGCTCGCTTCCAGAAGAACTTCGCTAAGTTCACGGGCAACGAAGCTGGTAAGGCATTGGTTGCTGCTGGTCCTCAGTTATAATTGCTTAAAAAACCTTGATTAAAAAAGGTCAAGGTTTAAAAATATCTTTATAAAAAAGCGTGGAATTACTAATTCTGCGCTTTTTTTATGATAACTGCGTTAATTTTATTATAAATGTGAAGTAGTTTTAAAAAATATTCCTACCTTTAGACCGGATTATCTGTTATAAGAAGAGCTTAAAAAGGAGTAATGATAAAAAAACTGACACTTATTATTGGCTTTATAATTTGTTTGTCATCTTGTGGCAAGGATTATGTCTATCGGATTGAAGGGGAACTTTCTAATCTGGAAGATCAAACCGTATATGCTGTATTTGAGAAGGATAATTATAAAGTAGTTGATACAGTGGCTTGTACGAAACCCGGGCAGTTCCAGATCGATCAAAATGAAGCGGGTTTCCATTGTGTGACTATCTTCTTCGCGGATAAAGAGCATTGGGTTACGGCTTATCTGGAACCGGGAGAAACCGTAAAAATCACGGGCGACGCTAACTCTCCATTGCTATTGCAGGTAAAGGGGGGACGGACAAATGATAAGTTGGCCGCTTTTAAGAAGAAAATCGCTCCTTTATTGACGGAATTGACAAATTTATCAAATTCTTTAAATAGCAAGGATTTGAACGATACGATCGAGGAGACGGATATCGCCGCTCGTTTGGCGAATGTTAATATGCAATTGAGCGAGGAAGCGATCCGGTACGTGAAAGAGAACCCGAATGAAGAGGCATCCGTTGTCTTGATTCAATCTTTTTTCTCAGATCCCGATGATACTCGTAAAATTGATGAGTTGTTGGCGTTATTGAATCCAAGGTTGAAAGACTTTTATCTGGTAAAGGAGCTGGAGCAATATAGCGCCCGTGCGAAACGTACGGCTTTGGGTGCGGAAGCCCCAGATTTCTCCGTAAGGAATATTTATGGGAATACGGTAAGTTTGGATTCTTTCCCGCAGAAGTATTTATTACTGACGTTTACCGCTCCTTGGTGTGATATGTGCCAGACAGAGGATCTATATCTGGATAAGGTAGCGATGAAATATCCGAAAGATCAGTTGGACATTCTTTTGGTTAGCTTGGACGATAATCCGGATAATGTCCGGGATGTACTGAAGAAGGATAGTATAGCGTGGAACCTGGTAACAGATTCGGCCGGACAAGCGGCTATGTTGATAGATCTGTATAACGTAAGCGTATTGCCACGCTGTTTCTTGATAGATGAGGATCATAAGATCTTGATGAAAACAGAGAATGGAATCGAGATCAAGCAAACACTGGAGAACTTGTTCGAAGACTGAGCGATTGAAAACAGGAGGTTCCGGTTTTAATTTGTAATTAGTAACTCAAAATTCTTAACTATGTTAGTAAAATCTTATGCCGCTGCTGTGCAGGGGATTTCCGCTACGGTCGTTACCGTAGAAGTGAACTGTTCCAAAGGTATCCAATTCTTTTTAGTCGGTCTTCCGGACGTGGCCGTTCGTGAGAGCCATGAACGCATTATCTCGGCTCTTCAAGTATGTGGTTATAAATTCCCCCGCAATCGTATCGTTATTAATATGGCCCCCGCAGATATCCGTAAGGAAGGGTCTTCTTATGATCTGCCTTTGGCGATCGGTATTCTGGCGGCGGCAGAGCAGATAGATTCATCCAACTTATCCAAATTCGTATTGATGGGCGAGCTTTCTATGGACGGGAGCCTCCAACCGATAAAAGGGGCATTGCCTATCGCTATCAAGGCTAGGGAAGAAGGCTTTAAGGGCTTTATCTTACCCAAGCAAAACGCTTGTGAGGCTGCGGTGGTGAACGATCTGGAAGTGTATGGAGCTTCGAATATCAAAGAGGTGCTGGAGTTTATGGAGGGGAAACCTACATTGCGGCCTACGGTCATTGATACCCGTAAGGAGTTTTACGACCGCCAGCAATTGTTTGATTGCGATTTCTCCGATGTCCGGGGACAAGAGAACGTGAAGCGTGCGATGGAGGTGGCCGCAGCCGGCGGACATAATCTGATCATGGTAGGCTCTCCCGGAAGTGGCAAGTCGATGTTGGCGAAACGTCTCCCCACGATCTTGCCCCCTTTTACCTTGCATGAGTCCTTGGAAACAACTAAAATCCATTCCGTAGCCGGTAAGATAGGAGGTGGCACCTCCTTGATGGTACAACGTCCTTTTCGCTCTCCCCATCATACGATCTCTAATGTCGCCATGGTAGGAGGGGGCACTTTCCCGCAGCCGGGAGAGATCAGCTTGGCTCACAATGGTGTCCTTTTTTTGGATGAGTTGCCGGAATTTAACAGGAGTGTCTTGGAAGTCATGCGGCAGCCATTGGAAGATCGAGTGATCAATATCTCCCGTGCCCGTTTCACGGTGGAATATCCGGCCGGCTTTATGCTTGTGGCCTCCATGAATCCTTGTCCCTGCGGCTACTACAACCATCCGGACCGTCCTTGTCTCTGTTCTCCCGGAGCCGTCCAGAAATATATGAACCGCATTTCCGGCCCTTTATTGGACCGTATCGATATCCAGATAGAGATTGTCCCTGTCCCTTTCGAGAAGATATCCGAGCAACAGCCCTCAGAGCCTAGTATCGCTATCCGTGAGCGGGTCATAAAAGCCCGTGCGATCCAGGAAAGGCGTTTTGCCGCTTATGAGGGTGTTTATTGTAATGCCCAGATGAACTCCAAGCTACTCCATCAGTACGCCGTTCCCGACGCTTCCGGCCTCTCCATCCTCAAAACCGCCATGCAACGTCTCTGCCTCTCCGCCCGTGCCTATGACCGTATCCTGAAAGTCTCCCGCACGATAGCGGACTTGGATAATTCGGAACATATCGAAGTCCGGCATTTGGCGGAGGCTATACAGTATAGGAGTTTGGATAGGGAGAATTGGGGAATGTGAGTATCGACTAACTATTTCTATACTCCTGTGGGCTCATGCCCACATACCGCTTGAAATACTTTCCAAAAAAAGACATATTCGTGAAATTTAGCGTATAGGCTATGTCGTGGATGGAAAGGTTCGTTGATTTCAGTTGAGCTTTAGCGTCCATGATTACCATGGAGGTTATGATCTCTATGCAAGTTTTTCCGGTAGTTTGTTTGATAATGCTGCTTAGATGCGCTTGTGTGATGCCAAGCCGCTTGGCATACCATGCAACGGATCGTTGCATGGTATAGTTTTGCATGACTAATTGAGTGAAGTTCTTGCTGATAATTTCGGCTTTAGAGAGATTGGACGTGTCTGTTGTCTTATCTTTATACATGATGCTGACTCCCATTAATATTCCGGAAAACAGGTGGTTGATGAGACTCCTGTTTAATTGCGAGACACAAAACTGATATGTCTTGATCAACAATTCGAAATAATCTCTCAATAATGATTGGGCTTCTTCTTTTAGTTTGAAAACAGGACTATCTTTTATGGCATAGTGCATATCCATGACCGATTTATTGATATTCGCTTGATTGATGAAATCAGACGAGAATCCCATGAAATAAATTTGCAGATCTCTATCCATTCTATGAATCTGGAAAATCGTACCCGGCAGAATCGTAATAAAACTCCCGGCCTCTACTTTAAATTGCGTCAGATTTATAGATGCTTCCACTTCTCCCCTTAGGCATAGCACGAATATTCCCGCCTTTAGTCGACAAGGATAATTAGCGTATAAATTCAGCAGTCCAATGTCTTTCTCCGAGAGTTTTCCTATTACCCAATCTTGTGGCAGGTCTATTTTAGGGATGTCATTTTCCATATTCTTACGTAATTTTGATGGCAAATATACGTTTTTTTGAGGATATTTTTATTTGGACTCAATCTAATAAATAGAATAATGAAGAATAAAAACAGGACAGAGGATAATCGTAAGACGCTCTGTTCTTGTTGTTGTATAAAATGGAATCTAAAAAAAAGAATAGGTAATAATAAAAATTGACCTTGTGAGATTCCTAACGAAGTCGTTCTTTTGTACACTTTTTATTAGGTAAATTAAAAAAACAGAAATCAATAAATTTTTGCATGAGAAAATTGAGGACTTTATTAGTAAAAATGGTCTGTGCCTTGGCGGGAGGCCTAATGTTGAGCGCTTGCTCCTCCGAGGAGGGAGGCTCGCAGGCTATGGGCGGAAAAGGTGCGGTAATACTAGACCTTGCCGCCGAGACGGTCTTTGATACGAAGACAAAAGCTGTCGATGAGAGTACATACCTGACGGATCGTCCCCTTGCGGATTACAAGGTGAAAATCTTGGATGCGCAAGGCCATGTGGTATCGGGCTGTGAGTGGAAATACTCGGAAAGGCCCACAGGTTTGATCGAGTTGAGCAACGGCTCTTACACGGTAGTAGCTTCTGATGGGGAAGAGTTTAACGTGAATGCCTCCACCCGTAACGGTATCTATATGTATGGCTCTAGCCGATTCGACGTGAATAGCGATAAGGTAGCGGCTGTAAATGTGGCTTGTAAGCCGGCCTGCGGAAAGCTGGTCGTGAAATTTGGCGATACGATGGCTACTTATTTCTCTGATTACGCCGTTCATTTCTCTACCCAAGCGGCAGGTGAGAACGGTCCGATCATCTGGCCGAAGGGAGATACGGATCCTCTTTACGTGAAGCTGGCCGAGGCCGGGGAGAACGTGACGGCGACTTTCCAGTTTACCAAGAAGGCAGATGGAACGAAGGCCGAGGTCAATACCTTGACCCGCGAGATGAAGTGGGGCAGCATGTGGACAATCACTGTCAACCCGAAAGTAGAGGATACCACCGGCAAGGTAGGCATCACGATTACTTTCGATGATTCCACGAACGATAAGCCTATCGATATCGAGATCCCTTCCGATTGGCTCTAATAGTTATTAGGATGTAAAACCAGTAGAACGAATTTAATGATGAATATAAAATATACGATAATGGCAGGTTGCCTTCTAGTAATGGGGCTGGCTTCCTGCGAGATGAAGAACGAGATCCTCGGGAAAGAGGATGGCTCCTCCGAGATGGGCTTGCTGAATCTTGGGGTAGCTGTAGACGCGAAGAACAACGACGTGCAGACCAAGGCCGATGCTAACCCCGGAACTCCAGAGTCTATCCCATCGGTGAGCGCCACGGGATATATCGTGGAGATCAGTAACAGCACGGGCGTTTACAAAACCCTTACTTACGATCCTACGAATGCCTCCGTGGAACTTCCGGTAGACAGCTACACGATGTATGCCCATAAGCCGGGCGGTCCGACAGAGACAGATCCTTACTATGGTGGAAGCACCTCTTTCGCCGTGAAGAAAGGTGAGGCTACCGATGTCACCGTTACTTGTAAGATGGAAAATACGAAGATACAGCTTGTTTATTCCACGGAAATGCAGACTTCCTTTACTAGCTGGTCGATCACGGTGAAGGCCGGTACGCGGAGCAAGGTGCTTACCTACTCTGGAACGGAGGCTTTTGCGCAACCCTCCGCTTTCTATTGGATGCTAGATGAGGGCGTAAAGGAGATAACAGTCTCTTTCGTGGGAAAGAATAAGGATAATAAGGATATACGCGAGAGCCGTGTGATCACGAAGCCCGCCTCGGCCGAGAGCTCCGACTGGCTGGGTGGCGACGCGTTGGCCATCACGATGAAGCCGGGCACTTATGATCCGGAAAATCCGAATGGTTTGCAGGGTATCGAGATCTCTGCTGAGGTGACGTGGAATGGGCTGACGGATTCCGTAGATGTGCCGGTGGTGGACGATGGCGGCGATGAGCCGGAGGGTCCGGTGGATCCGAGTGATCCTTCCGCTATAAAAGTTTCAATACCTCTAACTACTTATACGCTACCGGATGATACGGATAAAAAAGCGGAGGCAATAGCCACTATTACGAGTGAGAGCGGACTGAAAAGTATGAAAGTGGTTATAGAAGCAGGTAATTCAGGCTTTGACTCGGTAATCAGTGATCCACAATTAATAGAGAAAGGTTGTGATTTTAGCAAGGGAGTAGAGTTTGTCGGTGCGACTGATAGCAGTCCGGTAATGACATTAATAAAGATGATCGCTCCTAATCTGAAAGCTCCTGCTGCTGGCGCTACTTCTTACCAATTCCCCTTAGGCGAATTCTTTCAAGCGGTAAGTATTTATCAAACGACAACTTCTGCTAATGGCCATGTCTTTAAGATCCGTCTAGAAGATAATGATGGAAATGTTAATGACGAGACCGTTTTATCTATCATAGTAAAGTAAAAGGAGGAATAGAAGTATGAGACAAACATATCAATTTATATTATTGCTTTTAACCGGTATTTTCTTCTATTCTTGTCAAGGTGATGAATTGAGCACACAGGGAAGCGAAGGCTACTTGCGTGTGACCTTGGAGCAAAGCGCGGAGGTGAACACGAAGGCTGACGCTACGTACAATTCCAAGCAGATGCGTGTGGTGATAAAGAACGCCGCCGGTGTGACCAAGTATGAGACGAACGACCATACGGAGTTGTCCGGCAAAGAGATTTCCTTGAAACAGGGAGAATATACCATCGAGGCCGTTTCCAACGGATGGGACGGCAATGCCGGAGCGGATCGTGCCTATTACACGGGCAAGACGACGGTGACGATCGAGAAAGGCAAGACAGCGACAGCCAATTTGGTTTGCTCCTTGGCGAACGTGAAGGTGACGGTGGCTTTCGAGCAGGCTTTCTTGGACAAACTGGGCAACGGTTCTATCAAGGTGCAGGTGAAGAGCGCTACCGCTTCGATCACTCCGGTGGATTTCGCCCCGAAAGGTACGAGTGTGGCCTATTTCCCGGTTTCCGACTTAACGGTGGCCTATACGGTCACTACCGCTGCCGGAAAAACGAACTCCAAGGAGCAAAAAATCTCGGAGGTCAGTGCGAAAGATCATTATATCTTGAACTTTAAGAATCAGGCTACCGGCACAGGAAATGTAACCGTAACGATAGATCCTACGATGAACCAGTACACATACGACTTCACGATCGATCCGAACGCAAAGAGCGGCGCTACCTTGTCCGCGAACCCGTGGAGCCAGCTCGCTTATCTGACGGCTACTGACATAACGCTTGATTCCGGTGAGCTTTCATCCTTGAAGTTCCAGTATCGTCCAAAGAATACGGATACTTGGATGGATGTGGCGACCACGGTTAATACGGTGGCCTCTTCCGCCTCGGCTACCTTGACGGGATTGACTTCCACCACGGCTTACGAATATCGGTTGACAGACGGAGAGATTAGTGTCGCTACGGGAGAATTTACTACGGCGGCGGAGATTGCTTTACAAAATGGATCCCTGGATGGCTGGGATGGTAGCTCACCTAATGCTGCCACGGATTCCAAATTTTGGGATACAAGTAACGAGGGCGCGAAGATGGGTGGTTTGACCCCGACACAAGCCGTCACGGATTTTGTTCATACGCAAGGAGGTAAGGCTGCTAAACTGGAGTCTGGTAAGGTGGATTTGATGGGGGGAATATTTGCCGCAGCCAGTTTGTACACGGGATCATTTGGTTCAACAAATATATGGACTCAGACTGCGACCGTCAATTTTGGTCAATCCTTTACCGCTCGGCCTATTGCGCTGAAAGGTTTTTATAAATATACGCCTAATGTGATAAATCTAGTAAAGAATGTTCCAGCAGGCGTAACTATTGTAAAAGATCAGACACTCGACCAGTGCGCTATTTATATCGCTTTGGCGAAAAAGACCTATACGATTGATAATGGCAATCAAAGTACTTTCATCGATTTTAAGAATGATGAAAACATCATCGCCTACGGCGAGCTCCCTTCCGGGGCGGCTACGGAGGGCGATGGCTACGTGGAGTTCAACATCCCGTTGAAATATAAGAACCTGACGGATCAGCCCACCCATATCATCGTGGTTTGCTCATCCAGTAAATACGGCGATTACATGACCGGAGGCGCGGGAAGCACCCTATATGTAGACGATCTTTCCCTCATTTATGACGGAACGCCTACTATCTGGGAATAATTCCCTATATTCGCGAAACCCGTTTCGACCCCTCGAAATCCATTTCCTAAGACCGGTAAATGCCTTTCGGGGGCTCGAGATGCTTTCCCGGGACAAGAAAATACATTTCGAGGTCTCGAGATCCACCTCCTGAAGCGGGAAAACGGCTCTCGACTCCTCAAAATCCATTTTTGGAAACCGGAATGGGCTTTTCGACCCTTCGAACGGGTACAAACGAATAATAACCTTCAAAAAAAATCGAATTATGGGTACATTCACATTGATTCCTCCGATGTCGTTAGGTAACTTGAACAAGGCCGAGAAGCTAAGTCTGTTGAAACGCTACATGAAACTGATGCCGAGCGGCTCCGATTCCGAATCGCCGGACGAGATCTCGTTGCTAGCCGATAGCGGAGTGCCCGTGCTAAACATTTCCGCCGGACAGGTGACGCGTATGAACGGCATTATCGATGAGCTGACCGAACTGACGATGCAAGCCTCCTCCTCGGAGGAGACCCCGGAAATGCAGCAAGTGGAGGCCGATCGGGATACGGCGGGTAACTACATAGTCCGCCGCGTGCTCGATTACGCCAAGCTGCCCCTTGCCGCCGAGCGTACCGCCGCCCAACGGATGGAACCCGCCTTGCGCGGTTACCGCGACTTCGCCAACCTGCCCACAGCGCAGGAGACGGAGGTGATCAATGGCCTGCTTATCGACCTAGCGAAGCCCGAGTTCGCCGACTCGGTAGTCACTCTGCAACTGGCACCTTACATCGCCGAGCTACGACGGCTCAACGATCGCTATGCCGAGCTGGCCGCCCTACGCGACAAATCGAGATCGGTACGCACAGAGAATGTGACCTCCAAGGAGCTGTCCTCCGAGGCGCAAGACCTGCTGGACGATATGTGCGCACTGGCCAATGCCTCCAGCCTGTTGCAACCCTCGGAAGAGGCGCGCGTATTTGTTCGTGACGCGACTCATCTTTTCGCCCAGGTACGAACCGCCTACAAGCAACGTTCCAAGGGCACGCCCTCTGGACCCGCCGAACCCGGCACGCCGGAGCCCGGTGGGGGAGGGGATTCCGAATCTCCCGATGAAATATGACTAGAATAGGAAAAATGAGAATAAATAAACTAATCTGTCTGGCCCTCCTCTGCGCCCTTTGCGTAGGGGAGACTTGGGCCCAACGTGGCAAGAGAGCCATGAATCGTATCGACCGAGAAGTGCAAGAGACCGTCTTCATCCCGAAAGGTACGTGGATGGCGGGAGGAACTGTTTCCTACTCCGAGCACGATGAGGGGAATCTGAACTTCCTCGTCTTGAAGAACGTGGAGGGAAAAGGCTACAACTTCGGTGTCAGTCCCTACGTGGGTTACTTCTTCCGCAACAACATCTCCGCGGGCATGCGTTTCGCCTATCACCGCGACTACCTCGACTTGAAGAACTTCGAGTTGAATCTCGGCGAGGATTTCAACATCAGCCTCGACAACCTCTATTATCTGGAGCATAAGTACGAGGTATCCGGTTTCTTGCGCACCTATATGCCTATCGGACGCAGCAAGATATTCGGCCTGTTCAACGAGGCGCGCCTCACCTATGGATACGGTACGGGCAAGAATTCCACCGGTACGGGTGCCACCTACGACGGCTCCTACCAAACGGCGCAGAACCTGCAGATCGGTATCGCTCCCGGGATGACGGCTTTTATCACCGACTGGTCGGCCGTAGAGGTATCGGTTGGCGTGATGGGTTTCGATTTCAAGTGGATCGACCAAAAGACGAACCAGATAGAGGAGGGGCATCAGCGTGTCTCCTCCGGCAATTTCAAGATCAACCTCTTCTCGATCAACATAGGCATGACCTTCTATCTTTAATGGAGAAAATATAATTTAATGAAGATTCAACGATTGATGTTTAAAGAGAATTTACGTGCGGCCGGTCTGGTAACTTTGTTGGGACTGGCCTCGTGCGCTATTGATAACGATATTCCTTACCCACTGGTGGAGGGAACGATCAGTGAGATCGTGACTGAGGGCCTGCGTGCCTCGGAAGACGGGACGGTAGCCTCCGGCGTGGATATAGATCGCTCGGCTCGCACCGTGACACTCTATGTGAACGACTCCGTGGATGTGTCACGGCTGAGACTGACGCGCCTCATCCTCGATCCGCGCGACGCGACGATCGAGCTGGACTCCGCACGATGCGACGATAAGGAGAAATTCCCTTTTCATGATTTTGCCTCGCTTGATAGCCTCTCGTTGTCGGCCAATACGCGGCTCGACCTCTCCACGCCGCTTGAGCTGAACGTCCGTACCTACCAAGATAATCCATGGACACTTACCGTACGCCAGATCGTGGATCGTACGGTAGACGTAGACGGCATGGTGGATCATTTGGTAGATCCTGTCAGCCGTGTCGCCGTGATCTACGTGAGTGCGGATCAGGATCTTTCCAACATCAAAATTCGTACGCTTAACCTTGGTGGGGCCTATGGACGTGTCACGCCCGATCCTACTACCGTGCGCGACTTTACCTATCCGCAGACTTTTTATGCGGCTCGTGCCGGCGAGGAGGTATGGCAGGAATGGAAAGTGGTGATAGAGCAAAGCGAGGGCGGTGCCTCTACCTCGTCGAGCGTCTTCCCCATGGTGACGAAAGCCACGCTTACCGGCTCTGTGCAAAGCGGCAAGACCCCGGTGGTGGAATATAAGGAACAGACGGCTTCCGCGTGGAGCACGGCGGCAGACGTGAAGACCTCGGGTGCCTCTTTCAGCGCTACGATCGGCGGGCTGCGGGGCGGTACAGCCTATGATTATCGCATCAGCGTAGACAATGCGCAAACGGGCAGCGGCTCGTTTACCACTGCCGGTGAGATCGCTTTGACAAATGGCGGTTTCGAGGATTGGTCGCAAGACGGCAAGCAATGGAATCCGTGGCCTTCGGGTGGAACCTCCTTCTGGGGAACCGGCAACCCGGGTGCGGCGGCTTTCATCGGTAATCTGACGACGCCTACGACCGAGAGCGTGTCAGGGAAAGCTGCCTTGCTGGAATCCAAGGACGCCGTGATCAAGCTGGGGGCCGGGAATATCTTCACGGGCGATTTCGCGTTGGACGGCACGAATGGCGTGCTGCAATTGGGCCGTCCGTTCACCTCATTCCCTACCTCCCTCAAGTTCCAATATAAATATACCTCTACCACGATCAATCGTATCGGGCAGGATGTGGGCAGTCTGGAAAACCTTCGGGGCCGTCCGGACTCTTGCCAGATATATATCGCCCTCTCGGATAAGCCGGAACCTTACGAGATCCGTACCAAGCCCTCTGTCCGGCAGGTCTTCGACAAGAACGACCGTAATATCATCGCCTATGGCGAGTTCATCAGCGGACAGTCTACCACGAGCTATAAGCAGGTTGAGATACCCTTGGAATATCGTGCGACGAATCGTACGCCCAAATATATCGTCATCGTGGCGGCGGCTAGCAAGTACGGTGATTACTTCATCGGGGGGGAAGGCAGTACCCTTTGGATAGACGAGATGGAATTGGTTTATGAATAAAAAGCATTGATATAGGATATGAGAAAGATGATACGACAGATAATGACCTTGGCCACCCTTTGCTGGATGGTGGCGGGTTGCGCCGATGAGGTTATCGACCGTAATGGTGGCAAGGGGGAGGGACGTTTGCTCCTCACGGGGATCGAGGTGGAATCTGCTGTCAGCGACGTACAGACGAAGGCTTCGCTGGCGGAAGGCGTGATTCCCACCGTCTCAGATTTTACGATAACGATCGTCTGTGCCGCTACGGGTGAGACCGTGAAGACCCTGCCGCCGGGCGTGGAGGCGGGCTGTTTCCTGCCTGTGGGCGAGTACCGGGTAAAAGCGGCTTATGGCGGGGAGGCGGGCATGTCCGCTGTCCCTTATTTCTATGGCGAGAGTGATAAGGTAACGATCGTGGAGGGCGAGGTGAAATCGG
Organism: Parabacteroides sp. AM17-47; assembly: GCF_003434625.1. Classification (NCBI taxonomy): domain Bacteria; kingdom Pseudomonadati; phylum Bacteroidota; class Bacteroidia; order Bacteroidales; family Tannerellaceae; genus Parabacteroides; species Parabacteroides sp. AM17-47. Next base: position 97,800 of record NZ_QTLI01000014.1, on the reverse strand, counting down.
TTTCCCTTACGGCTTTTTTGGCGAGTGCTGTTATTCGTCCTCAGATGGCGGATCAATTGGTGGAACAATATAATTTCTATACCTTGACTGTCTCTGAGACTGGCGGCTCGGGAGTTACGCCTTCACAGACATTGACAAACGGTGAGGACTTCTTCGTCTCAGGGGGTAAGGGTAAGACCTATAACTTGATCCTTGCCGGCCAGAATAAATTAGGCGAGACGGTTACGCATACATGGAGTTATAGTGATTTAGTGAGACGTACACGCTATATCGTTCAATGCGATCCGGATCTTCCAGCCTTCACCCTTCCCGCGCAAAGCGATGGCGATGTATGGAGCAAGTTCATCTACATCACGCCTATGACAGCCGATAACATGACTGCTCATAAGGCTGACATGGCCGATAAGGTGATCGCCAATGTTGTGTACGAGGCTTCTGCCGATAATGGAGAGACTTGGATCCCCTCGGACAAGACCTCTGATGGCCGCTATGTAATCAAAGGTTTGGAGCCATCCAAAAACTATACGATCCGCTCCCGCTTCGGAGGCGTATTAAGCAGCAATACTCAAACGGTGACGACGGAGAGCGCACAAGTGATAGCGAATGGGGATATGGAAGCGTGGAGTAGCACGAAATTGCATAGTGGTAATGGAACTTGGGATGCGGATATGTATTGCGATTATTGTACAAACTGGAATACCCGTAATGAAAAGACAACGAATGGGGCTGAGAATGCTAACTCAGGAGGTGTTTTCGGTTCGAATAAAGGATCAGGTTATGGTGTAAGATGGCGCTGGTGTTCGGGAACTTGGTCTACAACAGATAAAAAAGATGGCGAAAAAGCGGCAGAGATTTCAACATTGGCTTTTTATAATAGTAATGTAAGTGGTAGCTGGAAGCGAGCAAGTGTTTATTCTTATACTCGTGATAATGGAACGGCGTATGTTGGGTATTTATTTACGGGGACATTTGATAAAAATAGTGATTCCTATTCGTTAGGAATTGCGCATACCGCACGTCCAAAGAGTATTTCTTTTGATTACAAATATGCTCCTCTACCTTCTACTGATCAGTGTATCGCTTATGCGAAAATATATGATAGCAATAATGTGGAAATAGCGACTACTCAGGAATTTAATTCTATGACTCAAGATGTTTATAAGAAAGAAACGTTAAATTTTACCTATACACAGTCAACTACAAAGGCTGCTTATATTGGAATCTTTTTCCAATCTGGCACAAATACAGATATTGGTAATATGCGGCAAGTTGAAGGAGGATACTCCACTAGTCCTTACAATCAAGATCGTGTAGTCGGCAGCGTTCTCAAAATAGATAATGTAACATTGAATTATGATTATGAATAAGCGAATCCTATACCTATTATCTGTCCTATGCTTTTTCTCGTTCTCCGCTTGCACGAGCGAGGAGGAACCGGTACTCACAGAAGAGCTGGGTGAGATCTGGCTATCTGTAGTCGATACTTCGAAAGTTGAAGTTGTTACCCGTGCTTTGTCCGGCTTTGATGTGAAGGATTTCAACGTGAGCCTTTCCCGTGGCGAGACGATGGTCTTCTCTTCTCGTAAATATGGTGATATCGCCGGCTCGCCGATCACTTGCAGTGCGGGATCCGGCTATCTCCTTACGGCAGAGAGTTGCACGGAGAGTGAGGCAGAGCGTACCAATAGCGGTTGGGGGCAGGCTCGTCTGGCAAAAGATACCTCGTTTACTGTCAAACCCGTGGAGCCAACGGAAGTAACGCTGAAATGTGTCTTGGCAAACTCCTCGGTAAATGTCGAGTTCAGCGATTTTATCAAGAAAAACCTCTCGGATTACGCTATCACCCTGTACGCCGTCGATGTGTCTAGCCGTAGCTTTACCTTCAACAAGAACAACTATAGCTACAAGACCGCCTATTTCAACGTAGGTGCGGTGGGGAGGGCCTTGCAATATACCATCAATCTCACCTTGCCCGGCGAGAAGGAACCTCATACCTATTCGAACGTTTTGACTTTGGAGCCTTCGCATAGCTATCATCTTACGGTGAAACTGGATGATGAATCCAAGTCAAAAATCTCGATCGGAATTATGGTGGATGGTACGCTAGTCGATGAAAAGACTGCCACGGAGATTATCAATCCTTATGAATAATCGGAATGTTTGGGCATTGAAGGATGGGTGCAATCTTTCAATGCTTAAATGTATATTCTCAATTTAAATTTAAATAAATGAGATTAAAGTCCCTTTCTCGGAAGTCGTAATAGCCGCCGTGTAAATCTTATCTTCGATCTTTATTATAATAATCTTCTTTTTGTCGAAGAAATTACCTTTTTCGATGATGTCAAGAGCTTCCGCCTTATGTCCAATAGCGGTAAGCTCTTTTTTTATACCTTGTTTTTATGTCTTCTTCCCATATATTTATTATTAGAGGTAAAGTTCCTAGCCTCATTAAGAGGAAACTCACTCACAAAGGAAATTATTCTTTTTCGTCTAACCAAATTATTCCGTACCTTTGCCCCTCAAAAAGAGAACACAAGGTATGGAAAAACATTTTAAGAGAACGCTGATTACTACGGCGTTGCCGTATGCGAACGGACCGGTGCATATCGGACACTTGGCCGGGGTGTATGTGCCTGCTGATATTTATGCCCGTTACCTTCGTTTGAAGGGAGAGGAAGTGTTGATGATTGGTGGTTCGGACGAGCATGGGGTACCCATTACGTTGAGAGCGAAGAAAGAGGGGATCACACCGCAGGATGTGGTGGATCGTTACCACGGTATTATCAAGAAATCGTTCGAGGAGTTCGGCATCACGTTTGATATCTATTCACGTACTACTTCCGCTACGCATCATCAGATGGCCTCGGATTTTTTCCGTACATTGTATGATAAAGGCGAATTCATCGAGAAAACAAGCGAGCAATACTACGATGAGGAGGCGAAGCAATTCTTGGCCGACCGTTATATCACGGGTACTTGTCCGCATTGTGGAAACGAGAAGGCATATGGCGACCAGTGCGAGGCTTGCGGTACTTCCCTTAGCCCGACGGATTTGAAAGATCCGAAATCCGCTATCAGTGGCAGCAAGCCGGTGATGCGTGAGACGAAGCATTGGTATCTGCCTTTGGATAAGTGGGAGCCATTCTTGCGTAAATGGATCTTGGAGGATCATAAGGAATGGAAGCCGAACGTCTACGGGCAGTGTAAGAGTTGGCTGGATATGGGTCTGCAACCCCGTGCGGTGAGTCGCGATTTGGATTGGGGTATCCCTGTTCCCGTAGAAGGGGCGGAAGGAAAGGTGCTGTATGTATGGTTCGACGCTCCGATCGGTTATATCTCTAATACGAAGGAGTTGCTGCCGGATAGCTGGGAGACTTGGTGGAAGGATCCGGAGACTAAAATGGTCCATTTCATCGGTAAAGATAATATCGTGTTCCATTGTATCGTGTTCCCTTCCATGCTGAAAGCGGAAGGTTCTTATAACTTGCCGGAGAATGTCCCCGCTAACGAGTTCTTGAACTTGGAGGGCGACAAGATCTCTACTTCCCGCAACTGGGCGGTTTGGTTGAACGAGTATCTGGTGGATATGCCGGGCAAGCAAGACGTGTTGCGCTATGTCTTGACGGCCAATGCGCCAGAGACAAAGGATAATGATTTCACATGGAAAGATTTTCAGGCTCGTAATAATAACGAGTTGGTCGCTATCTTAGGGAACTTCGTGAATCGTGCGTTAGTCCTTACGGATAAGTATTTCGAGGGTAAGGTGCCGGCGGCTGGCGAGTTGACGGATTACGATCGTCAGACCTTGAAGGATTTCGCGGATGTGAAAGAGAACGTGGAACGTCTGTTGGATACCTACCACTTCCGTGACGCTCAGAAAGAGGCGATGAACCTAGCCCGTATCGGAAATAAGTATCTCGCTGATATGGAGCCTTGGAAGTTGGCAAAGACGGATATGCCTCGTGTCGCTACGATCATGAACATCGCTTTGCAGATTACGGCTAATCTGGCGATCGCTTTTGAGCCGTTCTTGCCGTTTAGCATGGAGAAACTGAATAAGATGCTGAATGTAGAGCCGTTGGGATGGAATCGCCTAGGTGCTACGGATCTATTGGAGGCCGGTCATCAATTGGGCAAGGCAGAGTTGTTGTTCGAGAAGATAGAGGATAGCGTGATCGAGGCCCAAGTGCAGAAATTATTGGATACGAAGAAAGCGAATGAGGAAGCGAATTATAAGGCGAAACCGATCCGTGAGAATATTGAGTTCGATGATTTCATGAAACTGGATATCCGTGTGGGTACGGTGCTGGAATGCGTGAAGGTTCCGAAAGCGGATAAGCTGCTTCAGTTCCGTATAGACGATGGCCTGGAGAAACGCACGATCGTATCGGGCATCGCCCAGCATTATAAACCCGAGGAATTGGTAGGCAAGCAAGTTTGCTTTATCGCTAACTTAGCTCCCCGTAAGCTGAAAGGTATTGTTTCCGAGGGCATGATTCTCTCCGCCGAGAATTTCGATGGAAAGCTGGCCGTTATCACCCCGGAGAAAGAGGTGAAACCGGGTAGCGAGGTGAAATAATAAGATAAACGCAATAATGAGGGGGCTATTCCGTTTTAACGACGGGATAGCCCTATTTTTTGAATGGATAAGATGCTTGAGAAACAGATACAGATGGTAGATCTGCGGAAGCAGTATGAACGTTTGCGTAGTGAGATCGATCCTGCCATGCAAACGGTGATAAATGCTTGTGCCTTTATCAATGGCCCTCAGGTGAAGGGATTTTGTAACCATTTATCAGATTATTTAGGTGTTCCTTATGTGATCCCGTGCGGCAACGGTACGGATGCCTTGCAAATCTCCTTGATGGCATTAGACTTACATTCGGGCGATGAGGTGATCGTTCCTGCTTTTACATATATCGCTGCGGCTGAGGTTGCTTTGGCTCTTGGCCTAGTGCCGGTATTAGTGGATGTAGATCCCGGTACATTCAATATAGACCCGGAAAAGATAGAAGATGCCCTGTCTGAAAAGACGAGAGCTATTATCGCGGTTCATCTTTTTGGCCAGTGTTGTGATATGGAATCGATCTTGAGTATCGCTGGCCGCCATAATTTATATGTGATCGAGGATAATGCCCAATCCATCGGTGCTAATTATACCTTCTCGGATGGAACGGTAAAGAAAGCCGGTACGATCGCCTCTATAGGTACGACCTCTTTCTTCCCCTCGAAACCGTTGGCTTGTTATGGAGATGGTGGGGCGATGTTTACTTCCGACGTGCGATTGGCCGAACGCCTGCGAATGATCGCCAATCATGGGCAAAAGATGAAATATCATCATTCTTTGGTGGGCTGCAACTCCCGTTTGGATACCTTGCAGGCCGCTGTCTTAGATGTTAAGCTTCGGTATTTGGATGAATTTGCCGCCGCTCGTTGTAAAGTGGCTGCTAGATACGATGCTGCCTTTTCCGGATTGAAAACTGTACGCAAACCGCTAAAATCAGTCTTTTCATCGCATGTCTATCATCAATATACGGTACAGCTAGCTGTAGAAAAGAGGGATCAAGTACAAGCAGCGTTAAAAGAACGAGGTATTCCTTCTATGATTTATTATCCATTGCCTTTGCAGGAGCAGGAGGTGATGAGGGGTCGATGCCGGATTTCCGGGGATTTGAATGTCGCTTCTCGCTTGAGCCGATCCGTATTATCCTTGCCGATTCATACGGAGATGACAGAAGAGGAGCAGGCTTATATTATAGAATCTATAAAGAGTGTTTTATGAATAAGAAGATACGTTTCGCCGTGATCGGCTGTGGTCATATAGGTAAGCGTCATGCCGAGATGATTACCCGGGATGAAGGGGCGGAGTTGGTCGCTTTGTGTGATATCCGTCCGAAAGAGGAGCTGGGGATCGAGGCTTATGCGGTCCCTTTCGCCCGGAATATAGATGAACTATTCCGTTTGGGATTGGATATAGATGTGGTGAATATTTGTACACCCAACGGTTTACATGCCGAGATGGCGATCCAAGCGATAGAAAGCGGACATCATGTGGTCATAGAAAAGCCTATGGCCTTGACCTTGGCGGATGCCGAGAAAGTGGTTTATACCTCGCTGAGATTCCGTAAGCAGGTATTTTGCGTGATGCAAAACCGATATTCCCCGCCTTCGGTCTGGATCAAGGAGATGGTTGAGTCCGGAAAATTAGGCCAGATTTATATGGTGCAGCTGAATTGCTACTGGAACCGTGACGAACGCTACTATAAACCCGGAGGATGGCATGGCGACGCTGCCTTGGATGGTGGTACCTTATTCACCCAATTCTCCCATTTCATCGACATTATGTACTGGTTATTCGGGGATATCTGTAATATCCAGACCCGTTTCGCCGACTTCAACCACGAGAAACTGACCGCCTTTGAGGATTCCGGTTTCGTGAATTTTAATTTCGTGAACGGTGGAATGGGTAGTTTGAGCTACTCTACGGCGGTATGGGACAAGAATCTGGAAAGCAGCATGCTGATCGTGGCTGAGAATGGCAGCGTGAAAATCGGCGGTCAATATATGAATGAGGTAGAATATTGCCATATCAAGGGGCATGAAATGCCGGAATTGGCCCCTACCAACCCCGGCAATGATTATGGCCCTTACAAAGGCTCCGCCCAAAACCACAACTTCGTGATCCGTAACGTAGTCAATGTCCTTTCCGGCGCCCCCGGCGAGATCATAACGACCAACGTCTTGGAAGGTATGAAGGTGGTGGATATTATACGGAGGATTTATGCGGGGAAGGCTTGAGAATCCATTCCCAGATAGGGACTACCTCGATCGTTCTCTCTTGGACTTGGATGGTTCGTTTCTCGTCTCGGGTGATAATCATCATACGTTTAAGATGTAGGAACGCATCCGCTTGCTTTTTGTTTTATATTGGAAACAATACGGTGGATTTACGTATTGAAAGCATAAATCCACCGCGAATAGAGATTGAGATTTTAGATCTCGTCAGGGCTTTCGCTGTCTTGGCTACCCCCGCTTTGCGGTTCGGAGAGTTCCTTTTTCTCGAAATTAGTGAGTTTCTTAGCTATTCTCAAGGCCTTTCCGGGGCTAAAGACAACTTTAGGTTCTTTGATCAAACTGGTGGTAAATTCCTCGGTGGTAGGGGCTCCCGTAGAGCCTACCCCAAAACGGAAATTACCCAATTCGCCTACATTCACCCTGCGCCCTTGCGAGAGATTTCGTTTCAACACGATATTGATACGGTCGAGTACCGCCTTGACTTGGGCGGAGCCTACTCCACTTCCATCTGCCACTTCCTCAAGGAAAGTCTCGAACTCTACGAGATCCCCATAGACCACTTGCGCATACTGTTTCTTGGGTGTTTCTGTCTTGTCGTTACCCAAGTTCTTTCTCTCGATCAATCTGTACTTTACTGCCATAATTTCTAAATTTTAAAAGATGATTAAATGAATTACCTTGTTTTCTAAAACATGACAAAGGTATCGTAAGCCGTATGAGGCAAATCGGCCAGTGTCGGTTTATGTCTGTCAATGTCCGTGTATGTGCCTATTAGTCTACGAGTGCCTGTTTCGCATCCTTTAGTTCGCAAGACTAGTAAAATGTAAAAATGTACAATAAGCTATATTAGAATGGGCCTGTTTTGTATATTTCTGATTATTAGTTTGTTATATCTAGTAGGTGCGAGACTTTTTAATTAGTATCAATAGAAATCCGGATTTCTATTGATACTAATTGGTGTTTTCTATTGATACTAATTCATATTTCCATACGTACTATTTGTTATTTTATACATAAAGTATGAAAAGCTTCCGGGTTTTGCCCGTTACCCAAGAGTAAATGTTTATCTTTGTGGCACTTTTACCGTAAATATCAAATGGCAGAACAATCACTAAAAGATAAGACAGCGAAAGGGCTCTTCTGGGGAGGGGTCAGCAATGGGGTGCAGCAGTTGCTGGGGATGTTGTTTGGTATTTATCTGGCTCGGATTCTTAATGCGGAGGATTATGGGTTGGTAGGGATGTTGGCGATATTTACAGGAATTGCTAATACGATTATAAATAGTGGGTTTACGGTGGCTTTAACTAATAAACAGGATGTCACACATAAAGATTATAATGCTGTATTTTGGTTTTCTTGTTTTGTTGGCCTCCTCTTGTATGTGGTTTTATTCTTCAGTGCTCCTTTAATTGCTCGTTTTTACAATCGTTCGGAACTGATTTCTTTGTCAAGGGTATTGTTCGTTGGTTTCTTTTTCTCTGGGATCGGGACTGTCGCTTTTACTGTGATGTTTAAAAAGTTGATGGTCAAGGAACAAGCTAAGATTGATATTACGGCACTCGTTCTATCTGGTTTGATTGGTATTGTTTTTGCCTTAAAAGGGTGGGCTTATTGGGCTTTGGTCTTTCAAAGCGTCGTGTATGTTAGTGTCAGCTCTGTGTTAAAATGTGTGATAGCGCCTTGGCGTCCTTCCTTAGAGTTCGATTTTCGTCCATTAAGAGATATGTTCTCTTTTAGTGTAAAAATATTTCTTACGAATATTTTCCAACAAATCAATAATAATTTTTTCTCTGTTTTATTAGGAAGGCTGTTTAACGCAACTTGGGTTGGATATTATTCTCAAGGCTATAAATGGATGTTGATGGGAAATACTATTCTTTGTGGTATGGTCAATTCAGTAGCTCAGCCAGTATTGGTGCAGGTACGAGAGGAGAGACAGAGACAATGCTATATTTTCCGGAAAATGGTTCGGTTTGCGGTTTTTTTGTCTTTTCCTTGTATGATCGGTTTGGCGTTTGTCGCTAAAGAGTTTATTTTAATCACAATTGGGGAAAAATGGATGCCAAGTGTCTCTTTCTTACAATTGTTTTGTTTACTAGGAACGATTTTGCCCATTTGGCTATTATATACACAATTGTTGATCTCATATGGTAAATCAAATATTTATCTGCTAGGGAATGTTAGCCAAGGAGTTATTCAATTGTTACTTCTTTATTTTACATCCCCCTTAGGAATTGAGACCATGATAAAGGCTTATATTTCGACTTATGTTGTAAGCCTGTTCTATTGGCATTATCAAGCTTATAAGCTTATTGGAATTAGCCTGAAAGACATTGTGTTTGATGTGTTTCCATATGCGGTAATCACGGCTTTGTCCTTGGGGAGTGCTTGGTTGTTGACTGCTGCTATCCATTCTGTTTATTTATTGTTTATCGGGAGGGTCTTGTTGATGGGGAGTATATATATAACGCTATTGTGGTTGGCTAATTGCGCTATATTGAAAGAAAGCTTGTCCTTTTTGAGGAATAAAGAGTCTTAGAAATTTTGTTTTTAGAATATGAAAAGTATGAACGTGAGAAAGATATTAAGTGTTTGTAAGAATAAGATTAATTTTTATTCTTATTTGTATTTAGGGGTTACCTTGATGTCAGGGCGAATGTCTTTTAATAAATACAAAAGATTAAAAGCAGATTTAAAGGTATTAAAATCTCAATATTCGGATATTTCTGAATTGTTCCCGGTTACATGTTTGTATCCTTGCTATAGCGATCAAGAAGAAAATGCCGGCTCTCTAAGTTTCCATTATTTTTTTCAAGACTTGTATGTGGCGAATTGTGTAAAGAATAATAACCCTAATCGTCATGTGGATATTGGAAGTCGTATAGATGGTTTTGTTGCTCATGTTGCATCATTTCGGGAAATAGAGGTCCTTGATATAAGGCCAATGCAGGATAATATTCCAAATGTAGTTTTCCACCAAGCAGATTTAATGCGGGCAGGTGGTCTGCAGCTTGGACCCGTTGATTCTGTATCTTGCTTACATGCGTTGGAACATTTTGGTTTAGGACGCTATGGAGATCCAATTTGTTATGATGGTTATTTTATCGGTTTTAAGAATATCACAAACTTGCTAGATACGGGGGGACGGTTCTATTTTTCGGTACCTATGGGAGAACAGCGCATAGAGTTTCATGCGCATCGTGTGTTTTCATTGAAGTTTTTATTGGAAATGATTACCCCATTTTTCGACATTCGTACTTTCTCATATGTGGATGATAGTAATTCTTTCCATAAAGAAGTGAAGTTGACGCAAGAGTTAATAGAGGCAAACTGTGGTTGTCATTTCGGCTGTGCTATTTTTGATTTGATAAAAAAATAAATAGAATGTTCAAAGTAAGTATTGTCACTGTTTCTTTAAACGCAAAGAAAGAGATTCAAGGTACGATTGAGAGTGTATTGTCACAAACTTATCCTTTGATAGAGTATATATTGATTGATGGTGATAGCACTGATGGGACAATTGATATTGTCAAAACTTATAAAGAACGTATATCCAAGCTATTAGTAGAGAAAGACCATGGCGTTTATGATGCGATGAATAAAGCATTGTCCATGGCTACGGGAGATTTTTTGATATTCATGAATGCGGGAGATAAATTTGTGGCTGAGTTTACGGTGGAGAATGCTATGAGGAGTGTACGAGATCCGAAGGCTGTTTATTATGGCGATGCTTTATTTGTTGATCCGACGCAAAGGCGATCGTATATTTATGGTGGTCCATATTCTGCTTATACGATTTGTAGTACTAATATCTGCCATCAATCTATTTTTTATCCTAAGGCCGCTTATAAAAATTATTCTTATGACTTGAAATATAGGCTCTTCTCAGACTATGCATATAATATTAATTTGTTTGCTAAACGATTCAAATTTGTATATTTGAAAGATATTGTATCTGTTTTCAGAATGGATGGCCTTAGCTCTAAAGAACATGATATAGTGATGTTAAGAGATAGAGGTCGATTGATTCTAAATGGATTGGGATTTTTTTATTATATGTACTATTTGTGTAAGAAGCACTTGCGCATACGAAAATATTTGCGAAAGTTGTAATGGTAATTCTATGTTAAAATGAATATTTCTATCGTCTATGTGAATTATAAGACTGCGCGATTAATATTGGATAGTATTAAGTCGGTGAAAGAAAAAACGGAAGATGTTGATTATGAGATTATCGTTGTAGATAACGCCTCTGGTGATGGTTCATTGGAGTTAATACAAAAACAATATCCGGAAGTGATATGTGTACAAGCTGATGAAAACATGGGATTTGGACGTGCGAATAATTTGGGCATGACATATGCGTCAGGTGATTGTATCTTGTTTTTGAACCCGGATACCATATTGAGAAATGATGCGATCGATAAATTGTATGCGTATTTGATAGAGCACCCTGATGTTGGGGCTTGTGGTGGAAATCTATATGATGAGCGAGGGCTTCCTACGACTTCTTTTAGCAGGAGTTTCCCCTCTTTTATATGGGAGTTTCTATCTATTTTATATATCTCTCCGATTTGTTTGTCCTTTCCTCGGTCAGTGTATTTCAATAAGGAAGGTAAGCCCATTCCTGTTGCGTCTATTATAGGAGCTGATTTGATGGTTCGAAAATCGGTATTGTTGAAGGTCGGTGGTTTCTCTCCTGAATTTTTCATGAATTATGAAGAGACGGAATTATGCAACCGTATTACCCGGGCTGGTTTTTCTATTTATTCTGTTCCCTCTGCTCAAATTACGCACTTGGAGGGACGTGCTTCTTATATAAAGCAATCTCGTCTTTATTTTTTATATGAGGGGCAATACATTTATTTTCGAAAGGTTTATGGTATTTTTGGCTGCCGATTGATCTTTGCTATTACCCAGCTGAAAAGTTATATTCGTCTTTTTCAATTCCTTTTGTTAAGCAATAAGGAAAGACGTTCTTATTGGAGGATGAAGTTGGAAACAAATAGGGAGGTCTGGCATTCAACGAAGATAAAACATTTTTTGATATGAAAAAGAAACTTATCGTTTTCCATCCGGCGATCGCTCCTTACCGAGTTGATTTTTTTAACTCGATAGATGAGATATTTGATGCAAAGTTCTATTTTGAGTTTGACAACGCGTTGGAACAAACGTTCGATCAAAAGCGACTTCAAGAATATTTATCTTTTATTCCAAAGTACCTGAGCCCAGGCTTTCTGGGTATTAAGAACTTGCGATTTGATGTTTTATCTATATTGTGGAAAAATAAGGCTGATGTTGTTTTCATTTCTGAGTATAACTTGCTTGGGTTGTTGGTATGTTTGTTTAAGATATTGGTTAATTGGCGCCTGAAGATTGTTACGGTCTGTGATGATAATGTGAAAATGGCTCAAAATGCTAGTTGGGTGAAACGAATTATGCGTTATGTGATGTTGCATATTCTATCAGCGGTAATTTTGGCGGATCCGAAATCCATGGAATGGTATGGTACTTCTTTGAAATACAAGGCGAAATACTGTTATTTCCCTATAATTCAATCTGATGCCATTTTTCGTGAGCGTTTGAAGCAAGCTCTTCCTTTATCTGTATCTTTAACAAAGAAGTATGATCTGATAGGGAAAAAGGTTATATTGTATGTTGGACGTTTGGTAGAAGTGAAAAATGTATCTCTCTTATTAAAAGCATTTCATGATGTAATAGGAAAAAGTCCGGAAGCTCGGTTGTTTATAGTTGGGGATGGTGAGTTGCAAGCCGAATTAAAACGGCAGATACGGGGATATATATATATGCATTCTGTTCAATTTGTCGGGAAACAAGAAGGGCTGGATCTGTTCGCTTATTACAATATAGCTCAGATATTCGTGTTACCTAGTATCTATGAGCCTTTTGGGACTGTTATTAATGAGGCTTTGTTGGCAGGTTGCTATACGTTATGTTCTTCTGCGGCAGGATCGGCTTGTTTGATAAAGCCCCATAGGAATGGTGACTTGTTTGATCCTGACTCAAATACTGAGTTAGGGGAAAAACTCTTGTTTAGCATAAGGCATTGTGAGGGAGTTAAGGATGTCTTGCTTAAAGAGAATAATATGTATCATAGTTATGATCAGTATATAACATCTTTATTCAATCAGTTAAATTCTATAATAAATTAAGGAAGAATGGATATTCGTTTATATTGGGAGAAAGTTTATTGGGCATTGGCGAAACGTGCCTTTAAAAGAAAGCAGAAAACTTATGAGGATTGGTTGGCGAAAGGATATACTAATCAACCGCTTGTTAGCTTTATTATAGAATCTCATAATAAAAGCGTGGGAGTCAAACGTATTGTTAGTAAATTACGTGAGTACCCGAACGCGGAAATCGTAGTAATAGATGATGGCTCTGAATACAAACATACTAAGTCTCTTATGAGGTTTCTTACTCGTGGTAATGAGTTTTTGGTGCGTGCCAACGACTTGTATGAGAACGTGATGTATGACAAGACTATTCGTTTCGCAAATGGTGAATATATAGTCTTAATGCAGGATGATGATGAGATAACCGATTTGGACTGGGTGGACAAAGGTATATCTTATTTTAAGAAATATCCGGATATGGCTATTCTAGGTGGTCTGAATGGATTGGAGTTCGTTACCGATGATAAGGAAAAGTGGGGATATGTGGATTTATATAAGGATGATAGACTACGAGATAAAGATTTTTATTTTGTGCATGCTGTAAATCGGGCCCCCATGTTGTTAAACAAGAAATTATTCATTGAGCATTTAGGACATATTGATTTCTCTTTAGCCCCCTTCCAATGTGATGATTGTGAGTTGTGTTTACGTGCATGGTTGTGTGGCTTGAAAGTTGGATGGTATAATGCTGGTTTTAAGTCAATGATAGCTGGAGGAATGCGTATTTGGAATAAGGGGTTGATGGGATTTCAGGAAATCAAGAACCGGGGTAAATTGTATGAGATGTACCATATGAAGATAATGGAAATATCTCAAGCTATTAATTATGCTAATAAAGGCGTTATGTAAATATGATAAGCATAGTGATTCCTCTTTATAACAAAGCTGCAGTGATTTGTCGAACCATGGAGTCTGTTAAACAGCAGATCTTTTCTGATTTTGAAATTCTAATAGTCAATGATGGTTCGACAGATGACAGTTTATCTGTTTTGATGGATTTTCTTTCAGAAAATGAAGCTGTGTTTAAAAATTCAGTTCGATTGATTGAACAGGAGAACAAAGGTGTTTCTGCAGCGAGGAACCAAGGTATTAAAGAAGCTAGAGGTGAGATTATTGCCTTTCTTGATGCTGATGACGAGTGGTTACCTGATTATTTAAAAACTATCGCTTTCTTGGTTGAAAAATATCCGGAATGTGATATTTTTGGTACAGCTTATTCATTTAAGATGAATAATATGATAACTCCCGCATCAATTGATTATTATTCTTTTAAAGAGAATGAGGGTATTTTAGATAATTATTTTACGATGGCCTCAAAAGCGAGAGGACCTATTTGGACTTCAGCTGTGGCTGTTCGAAAAAAGGCTATTTTATCTATTGGTTGTTTCCCTGAGGGCATTTCTTTAGGTGAAGATGTAATCGTTTGGGCTAAATTAGCTTGCTTGTATAAAATAGCTTATTCGAAATCAAACCTAGCATTGTATAGAAGAGATAGCAGTTGCTATTTGAGTGTTAAGAAAAATATGCAGCCAGCAATAAAAGAAGACTATGTTGGTATAGAGCTTTGGAGGCTAAACTGCTCTTATCAGATAAAAGACTTAGATAATTATGTTTATCTTTGGTACAAGATAAGATTTGTAATCTTTGTTTTTGATAATGATAAGAAAAGTGCATTTTTGGAGTATATACGTTTATTGCCTTGGGGATTATTGAATTTGGATTGTAACTATCATTTGTTTTTAAATTGTTTACCATATTCCTTGTTAGTTAAATTAAATACTTGTGTTCGGAGGATATTTAGAAAAAAAGTTTGATATAATTTTAGATTATGGAAGAAAACCAACATACCGAATTCAAAGAGTCATGGCATGACGAATATACCCGTTATATATCAGCTTTCTGTAATACGGAGGGTGGTGTATTATATATCGGTATCGATGATAAAGGAGAAGTTGTAGGGATAGAGCAGCCAAAGAAGTTGATTGAGAAACTGCCGAACTTTATCGCTCAGAAAACGGGTATTATGCCTCTTATCCATTTGAGGGAGAAGGCCGGTAAAGAATATTTGGAAATAGAAGTCCAACCTTCTGCCATGCCGATTTCCGTGCATGGACGGTATTATACCCGGAGTGGAAGCGTTACTTCCGAGCTACAAGGGAATCAGCTAAATATGTTTTTGGCTGCGAAAATGGGTTTGACATGGGAAAGTGTGATCGAGGAGGATTTCTCATTGGAGGACATAGATACCGATACGGTAGAACGTTTTAAGCTATTGGCTAAAGACCGGGTTCCTTCCATCGAGCAGGAAACGGATCTGCTGGCTTTGATGGAGCGGTTGAATTTGATCGTAGGAGGCCGTTTCAAGAGAGCCGCTGTAGTCTTGTTTGGAAAGAATGTGCAGAGATATGTGTTACAAGCTCGTATTAAAATAGGAAAGTTCCTTACCGATACGGAGGTACTGACAACCGATATTGTCGAGGGGAACCTGATTCAGCAGGTTGATCGGGCTTTGGATATATTGCGAACGAAATATTTATTAAGTTATATATCGTATGAGGGGATTCATAGGCGTGAGAAACTGGTTTATCCCTACGAGGCTCTGCGGGAAGCCTTATTGAATTCGATTATCCATCGAGAATATTTTGTTTCTTCCGAAATTCAGGTACGTGTTTACGAGGACAAGCTGGTGATAGGGAATGAAGCTCGTTTGCACGATATTACGGTTGAGGACTTGTCTCGTCCTCACCCCTCTAGACCTCATAATAAGTTGATAGCGGATGTTTTTTACAAAGCTGGCTTTATCGAGAGTTGGGGACGGGGAACACAACGTATTATTGACAACTGCTTGGCAGAAGGATTATCCGCTCCTGTATATGAGCATAAGATGGGTTTTTTATACTTGACTTTTTTTCATGAGCGGATAAATGAGCGGATAAATGAGCGGATAAATGAGCGGATAAATGAATTGTCGGATATGGAACGGGAGGTATATCAGATCTTGCGAGAGGAGCCTACTATCCGTCAAATAGATTTAGCAAATCGTTTGGATTTGACAGAGCAGTATATCCGGAAGCTTATAAAAAAGTTGAAAGAGCATGGTTGGATTGAACGCATTGGAGCTAGGAAAAATGGTTATTGGAAAATAATAGAGAAGTCATGAAGATATTGATATTAAATACCTCTGAATTAACCGGTGGAGCGGCAGTCGCCGCAAACCGACTAGCGAAAGCATTGGGTAAATCTGGTGTAGAGGTTTCTATGTTAGTACGTGATCGGAAAACAGACCATGTAAAAGTTTTCTCTGTAAATAATTCATGGACTTCACATAGGCTTAATTCTTTTCGCTTCATTTGGGAACGACTGATAATCTTTATCTGTAACTTCTTTAGCAAGAAGAACCTCTTTCAAGTTTCCATAGCCAATACAGGCACGGATTTATCGAAGCACCCATTAGTGCAACAGGCGGATGTGATTCATCTGCATTGGGTGAATCAAGGATTTTTGTCTCTTTCTGATATTAAGAAATTAGTAAATACCGGAAAACCTATTGTGTGGACTATGCATGATTTGTGGCCAGCTACGGCTATTTGTCATTATCCGGGAGGATGTGAGAAGTATATATCGAATTGTTATCAGTGCCCGATGCTGAAACGAAATCCGTTTTTTGATTTAGCGGCTTCTGTTTTTAAGGAGAAAGGGAAAATAGGGTTATCTAAGATTACATTTGTCGGTTGTAGCCGATGGATAATGGAAGAGGCCCAAAAAGGCAATTGGTTGAGAACAGCCTGTTTTACCTCGATTCCTAACCCGATTGACGTGACAGCCTTTAAGCGTATGGAAAAGCGGGTGGCCCGTAAACGATTCGACCTGCCGGAAGGTAAGTTCCTTCTTCTTTTTGCCGCCGCTAAGCTTTCAGATACCCGGAAAGGAGCGATTTTTTTGATCGAGGCTTGCGAAAAACTAAAAGAGAAATACCAAGATCGCATAGAAATCGTGTTGATGGGAAATAGCTCGGAAGAATTGATTAGCCAGTTTCCTTTTAAGGTGAATACGCTGGGATATATATCGGATCAAGACTCTATGATTTCCGTTTATGCCTGTGCCGATATGTTCGTTATTCCTTCGTTGGAGGATAACTTACCCAATACGATTATGGAGTCGATGGCATGCGGTACGCCTTGTGTGGGATTTGAGACAGGAGGGATTCCGGAGATGATAGATCATTTGAAGAATGGGTATGTAGCTAAATATAAGGATACAAATGATTTGGCTGTAGGGATTAAGTGGATAATTGACAACCAAGAGACTTTTCGATTTAGTGAGGCTTGCGTCCGCAAGGTGCATGATTGCTATAGGGAATCGGTTATTGCCGAAAAATATATAGCTTTGTATCAGAGCCTGTGTAATAAGAGAAAATAGCGTGAAAGAAGATCAGCATATCGAAGTAAGAATGAATGCTTGCTGGTAAGTGATTGAAAGCAAATGAAAATTGCTACATTTGTGGAAAAATGGAATAAATGGACGATCAGCATAAGCCTGAATGGATTAAGGTGGACGAGTGGGATTTTGTAGAATATGTGGATAGCTTGTTGCGTAGTCAAGAGGCTGTCGATTTAGAGTTTAAGACCGCTCGTGCCGGATTCCCAAATAGTGTGTGGGAAACGTATTCTTCATTTGCGAATACAGATGGAGGAACTATCGTTCTGGGAATAAAGGAGAAAAATGGGGCACTATTTGTGGAGGGACTTCTTCCAGAGCAAATTGTGTCTTATCGGCAAATCATTTGTAACCAATTGAATAATCCGGATTGCGTTAATGTTAATTTACTTACTGACAAGAATATTCAAGAGGTAGACTATAGAGGAAAATCTCTTTTGCTGATTTATGTTCCGAGAGCATCTCGTTCACAACGTCCTGTATATTTAACAAGAAATCCCTTGAATGGACATACTTATAAACGAAATAATGAGGGAGATTATAAATGTACGGATACGGAAGTTCGCAGAATGATTGCCGATGCGGATGAGGAACATCCGAGAGATTCTCGTATTTTATGTAATTATTCAATGGAAGATATTGATTTGGACTCACTTAAACAATATCGACTGCTACTTTCTAGTCGTCAGCCAGATCACCCTTGGTTGACACTTGATGATATGGCTTTTTTGAGAAAATTGGGAGGATATCGACAAGATAGGCAAACAGGTCAAGAAGGGTTTACTTTAGCGGGTATATTAATGTTTGGAAGGACAGAAAGTATAACGGATAATGAATGTGCTCCATCTTATTTTCCGGATTATCAGGAAAAAATGTCGGTAGATGAGAATGTTAGATGGACAGATCGCATTTGTATGGATGGAACTTGGGAAGCGAATCTTTTTCAATTTTATCGGCGTGTGTATCCTAAATTATCATCTGTACTGCCTAAGCCATTCCGTTTGGAGAATGGTGTGAGATTGGAAGATACTACCACGCATGTCGCTTTACGTGAGGCATTTGTAAATACATTGGTGCATTGTGATTATATGGAGGAAGGAAATATAACGATAGAACAATGGAAAGATCGTTATGTATTTAAAAATCCCGGAACACTGCTAGTGAGTAAGGCCCAGTATTATGCCGGAGGTGAAAGTATATGCCGTAATAAGAGCTTGCAAAAGATGTTTATGCTGATTGGCTTCTCTGAGAAAGCAGGAAGTGGGGTGAATAAGATTTTTATGGGTTGGAAAAATGCGAATTGGAGACCTCCATTTGTGGAGGAGCAAAGTCACCCGGATCGGGTGGTGTTGAATTTACCGATGGAAAGTTTGTATCCAGAGGAAGTCTTAGAAGAACTTAAGCGTCTGTTTGGACGGGAAATTGAAAGAATTCCATATGATCAATTCACGGTTTTGGCTCTTTGTTACTCTGAAAAACAAGTATCTAATGAAAGACTTCAATATATTTTGAACCAACATAGCTCAAATATTACAAAGCTACTAAAAAGTATGTGCAATGCTGGTTTTTTGGAGTCTATAGGAAATGGCCGGGGAACTAGGTACCGTTTGCTGTTTTTGGAGAAGGATGAAAGCAAGCCTCAAAAGGATGAAAGCAAACTGAAGAAGGATGAAAGCAAGTCTCAAAAAGATGAAAGCAAACTGGAGAAGGATGAAAGTAAGAAATATATGCGTTATGAGGATTTGTCGAGGTTAATACTATCTGTTTGTGAGGATTATGTAGCTCTGGAAATAATAGCGGAAGCTGTTCATAGAGAGGCTTCTTATTTAATTAATCGGGTTATACCAAGAATGTTAGAGGATGGGCTACTAGAGAGATTATATCCGTCTTCTCCTAAGCATCCTTTACAAAAATATCGTGTGAGACAAGTCGGAAATTTATAAGAGATAATGGAAATGAATCAGCAACCTACATTTTCGATCATAACGATCACCTATAATGCGGAGCGATGGTTGGAGCGTACGATATTGAGCGTACTTAGCCAGTCGTATCCGAATATCGAGTATATATTGATTGACGGAGCGTCGAAGGATAAGACCGTAGAGATCATCAAGCAATATGAGTCCGGTATCGCTTCTTGGATAAGCGAGCCTGATAAAGGCTTGTATGATGCTATGAATAAGGGATTGAAGCGGGCTACGGGGGATTATGTGTGGTTCCTGAATGCGGGGGATACACTTTATACCGCAGATACCGTGCAAAGAATTGTGGCGTCTTTGAAAAAGAAAGTATCTTTGCCAGACGTGATTTACGGAGAGACCCAGATCGTTGATGCGGAGGGTAGATCATTAGGGATGCGCAGATTGAAAGCACCGGAGAAACTGACTTGGAAAAGTTTCCGGATGGGAATGTTGGTTTGTCACCAGTCGTTTATATCAAAACGGGAGATCGCTCCGTTATATAATACGGAATACCGTTTGACGGCGGATTATGATTGGTGTATCCAATGTCTGAGACGATCGAAAAGAATACATAATACACGTTTGACCCTGTCTAATTTTTTAGAGGAAGGATTAAGTAGTGTGAACCGGAAAGCTTCCTTAAAGGAGCGATATGAGGTCATGTGTAAGTATTATGGCAAGGTGTCGACGATTCTGTTGCATGGTTGGTTCGCCGTGAGATTCTATTTTGCCAAATGGTTTAAAGGTAGAGTATAAACAATAAATTATAGATAAGTTTTATGCGGAGTATAATGAGTAAATGGGGAAAACATATCGCAGCGATAGCCGTATTCTTGGTATTGACGGTGATTTATTTTTCTCCGGCCGTATTTGAGGGTAAGGTAGTCCGGCAAGGGGATACGGAAAAGGCTATCGGTATGGGGAATAGCCAGATGGATGAATATGAGAAGACGGCCCAACCGGGAGAATTCAGCGCATGGTCTGATGCTATGTTTGGCGGAATGCCTTATGTGTCGGGATATGGAAATCCGGCTCCACGATTTCCCGGATATCTTTTAGTGGAGAAGCCTTTAAAAGCGCTGGGGTATATGGATGCGGGGATGGTGTTTACCGGATTCGTTTGTTTCTATATCTTGATGTGTGTCATGGGCGTAAATTGGTGGTTGGCGATCGCTGGTGCTATCGCTTTCGCTTTAGCATCTTATAATCTGATCATTATAGAGGCCGGCCATGTCACGAAAGCGTATGTAATCGCTTATATGCCATTAACGTTGGCGGGTATGGCCCTGTTGTTCAAGCGTAAGTATTTATGGGGGGCGGTCGTGTTCTTGTTGGGTGTCGCATTCTCTATCGCGAATACGCACCTGCAAATCACTTATTATTTATTATTACTTTGCTTCTTCGTTTATTTGGGATATTTGTTCAATAAACTGAAGGAAAAAGCTTATAAAGAACTGGGTACGGTAACCGCTATTATGGCTGGATGCGTGATATTGGCGGTGTTGCCGAATGCCCAGAATATGTATGCTCAATGGGATTTGGGACAGAACTCTATCCGTGGGGCTACGGAATTAACGACAACGACCCCTTCGGGCGAGAAGATTTCTTCCGGCTTAGACAAGGATTATGCGTTCGCTTGGAGCTATGGAAAAGGGGAGTTGTTGACCTTGTTGGTCCCGAATGCCTATGGTGGAAGTTCAGGTGGAATGCTAGGCCCGGATTCTGAGCTATATAAGGAATTAAGGGCGAAAGGCGCTCAAGTCGGAAAAGAGGTACAGGCTCCTACCTATTGGGGAGAGAAGACATTTACTTCCGGGCCGGTTTATTTCGGGGCATTGGTCTGCTTCTTGTTTGTTCTGGGAATGTTCGTGATCCGGAATCCGATGAAATGGTGGTTATTCGGAGGTTCTGTCTTTTTGATATTGCTGGCATTGGGACGTAATTTTGATAGCTTCAATGACTTTATGTTCCATTACTTGCCGATGTATAATAAGTTCCGTACCGTAGAGATGGCATTGGTTATTCCGGGTATGGTATTTCCTATTATCGCTATATGGGGATTGAAAGAGGTGTTATCCGAGACCGTGAGCGATGCCTTGTTGAAGAAAGGATTGATCGCTGCTTTGGCTATCACGGGGGGCATTTCTTTAATCCTTTGGTTGATGCCGAGTATGCTGTTGGATTTCCGTTCTTCTTTCGACGCTCAATATCAGTTGCCAGATTGGTATTACAACGCCTTGTTAATGGATCGTGCTTCCTTGGCTTCGGCGGATGCGTTGCGCTCTTTGGTCTTTATCTTATTAGGGGCGGCTTTGTTGTTCTGGTTCTATACCTCGAAAGATCGGAAAAAGGTGGCGACATTCGTAGGGATCGGTGTTGCGGTCTTGATGTTGGTTGACTTATGGACGGTGGATAAACGGTATTTGAACGATAGTAACTTTATCCGCCAGAAACCTACAGAGGTATATAAAGAGACGGTAGCCGATCAAGAAATCATGAAGGATAAGGACCTTTCTTATCGTGTCTTGAATTTGAATAATCCTTTCTTGGAGACAACGACCTCGTACTATCACCATTCCGTTGGTGGTTATTATGCCGCGAAGCTGAGACGGTACCAAGAACTGATCGACCACCGTCTGCAAGGAGAGCTTAACTCGGTTATCGAGGCTTTCCAGAAAGCGCAGATCGCGGAGGATTTGATGGGGGCGTTCGCTGCTTGCCCGTCCTTGAATATGCTAAATACACGTTATATTATCTATAATCCGGAGCAACCGCCTTTGAGGAATCCGTTCGCTTTCGGCAACGCTTGGTTTGTGGATAAAGTGGAGGTCGTGGAGAATGCGGATGCGGAAATAGCGGCGTTGAATACGATTAATCCGTTAACGACGGCGGTTGTCGATAAACGTTTCGCTGATGAGGTGAAAGGTTTCACGCCTCAATTGGACTCTACCGCTACGATAACATTGGATAGTTATCGCCCTAATAAGTTAGTTTATACGACGAAGACTAATTCTGAGCAATTAGCAGTATTCTCTGAGATCTATTATCAACCGGGATGGGAGGCTACGATTGATGGGAAGCCCGCTCCTCATTTCCGGGCGGATTGGATATTAAGGGCTATGTTAGTTCCTGCGGGAGAGCATCAGATCGTATTTGAGTTTAGACCGCAAGGTTATATTACGGCGGCTTATATAACCTCATTTAGTTCATTGATAATCCTTTTGTTATTGATTGGAGCGATCGGTTACTCGATCTGGAGAGCTAAAAAAGACAAGA
>NZ_QTLI01000014.1:0-75124 GCF_003434625.1 Parabacteroides sp. AM17-47 | reverse complement strand
AAAGACAAGACAGCCTAAATATCCAGTTGTAGAGACGGGGCGTGCCCCGTCTCGGCACAGACTAATGGGTATTTTAAAGTTTCCATTTTGAGGAGATGAGACGGGGCACGCCCCGTCTCTACAACTAGGTGGAAATTGGTAACGATTATTCGTTATGGATAAAGCCAAGCAGTTTTCTCGTTAGGGTTTCCCACGAGTGGGCTGCTTTTTCTTTGGATATATCAAGTCGGATATGAATAAGACTGGGTTTTCATCTTCTTCTTTTCCCATGAATTCCGCTGGAACTTTTAGTACCAATTTCTTCGGGTTCCGGGAGGAGATCAGCATGAATAGATCATTTAAATTTTTTTGTTCATAAATAATTGACAGAGGTGGGCAGTTCATTTTTTCTATTTCAAGAATTTGTTTGTCTGCGTGATTAAAAAGGAAGGCTCGAAAATCAACTAAAACTAAATCGAATATGCCTTCAGATACTTCTTTTAACTGATATTGCGGGTATCCGAATAATGACATTCCGTTAGAGGTAAACAGATGATTTATAAAAGAGCTGTTCTGTACCTCTAATTCTGTTTTTGATGGACTGATGTCTTTCCTTGAAAAACGAGCGAAAGGTTCTAAATTATTCACTAAGTAAAGCGTGTCTTCGTAGATCCCTTTATAGATCCATTGATTATCCACTTGAAATAGACTGATAGGTATGGGATTATATGGACCTGCCGGTTCGGAGATGGGAATGGGGGGTGTTCCAATCCATTCCCCGGCTAGATTTTGTTTGTAGGCCATTTGCTTTTGATTGCCTGCGTATGGGAAGCAGACAAGTGTAGAGTCCTTGATAAATAATAAGTCACATAACTGCTTTTTTGCGACGATTGGTATCGCAGTCAATTGTTTGCCACTCGATAGATCATAACGAATTATTTCTTCGGTATTTCCCATTTCTACGAAGACAAGTTGTTCACTCGTAGGATTGACTGTACAGTTGAATAAAAGACCATGTTCGTCGGGACCTTCTCCGAAATGGGAGATCTCGCGGATAAAATGTCCTGTATGGTCGAATACGAGGATTCGATTAAAGGAATAAGCGACAATAAAATGATCTGTAGGGTAGATGTTAAACGATGGATCAAGTAGGCAATCTTCAGTAGTCTCAAGATCTATCCTTGTCCATTTGGTTGTATAATCATCCAATGATACCGTTGTTTTGGGAAGGTCATCTTTGGATAGATCCATTGTGAATATACCGTTATTATCTTGGGGCTTTCCGCAAGATAATAATAAAAGGAATAGATATGTAATGTATTTGTTCATGGTTGTTTTAGTTTATTCGTTAATCATGTGAGACATAAATTCAGGATAATCTATACTTCCTTGATAAGAGAATGCTTTGGGATTTTTTTCGATTATTTCTGTATACAAAAATAGCCTTCTTGCCCAATAACTTTTTATATAACTGCAATATTGCGATCTAAAATCTTTTGATATTTGTCCATTCTTTACTGCGGTTGTCCAGCATTCCCCACAAAACCTAAATGCCCAGCAGTTGGAACATAGTGGAGCTATTTCTCTTGAGTAATCTGCTATGAGTTGTGATATTTTTTTTATGTCAAATCCTGTTGATACATCACCTATGCAAAACTCTGTTTCTGAATTTAGTTTCTCGCATGGCAAAAAGATCCCTTTAGAATTCAAGAAAATACTTCTCATCCCAGGTATGCAGGCTCCATTAGGCCAAAAGAACTTAAATTCATCAAAAGCTATATTACTTCTTAAATTGATATACATCATTTCTCGATGAATAGGTAGGGCTCTTAGAACTGCTGGTATTTCAGAAGTTTTATTGATTCCTTTTATATGGATTTTTTTATATAACTTAAAAATTTCGTTTTCAGTTTTTTTTGTCCAATCTAAATATTTTACTTCGCTTAAATATTTATTTTCTTCGTAATTTATATAATTAAGACTTAATGGAAGGTCTGCTCTTTTCAGCGTAGGGAACATATCGTATGTAAAAAAGTCAATTAAATCTTTGATTTTGTATTTCCCAGGTGATAATGTCGCTGAGAATTTTATATTATTTTCAAAAAAATCATGATGTAATCGTTTGATAGATTCTATGTTTTTTATGACGGTGTTAAAACTCCCAACGCCATTAGGAAAAATCCTGTTTTTATCATGAATGTTTTGAGGACCATCTAGGCTAATGGTGATCTCTACATTATTTTCTACAAAGAAAGACAAAATTTTGTCTTTTAGTAAAGTTGCATTTGTGGTAATTGTGAAAATTGCGTTATCACATTTACTTCGGACATAATTGATAGTTTTTCTTATTATGTCAAAATATAGAAGAGGTTCGCCTCCATAGAAACCTATTTTTCTAATATTAGAGTCTGTGCTGTGTTCTAAGAATAAATTAACACCTTTTTCTATATAATTCCACTCGATTTGATTGTTGCTGTTATGTCTTCTTGATTTCGTATATTTCCCAGAGAATATGCAGTACTCGCATCTGAGATTACATTCTTCAGTTATATTTATGCATAGGAAGGTTAATTCTTTTTTGAGTTTCTTTTCTACTTTTTTAGCGTTAGAATAGATGGATGAAATGGTGAATTTAGGTATTCTATTAGGTTTTATTAGTTTTTTGTCGTTTTGGCAATAATCTAATGTCTTAAATAGATCTATAATCTCCTCTTTTGAAAAAATATTATGATATTTTTGAGTGAATTCATCTGTGTCAAGGCTAATTAGATCGTCTAAATACTCAAAAAATATTCTTGGAACTGTAAAAATGGAATTGGAATATCTATCGTATAGGTAATATTTTGAATTTAAAATGAAACCTAGTACTGGGCTATTTTTGTATTCTAGTTTTTCCATAAAGTGAAAGCTTATGCGGGGAGAGAAATCTCCCCGCAGGTTATTAATGTGAAATTGAAGCTTTGGTTGAGCCTCCTAAACCGCTATTCCCATTACCTGGGCTACAGATGCAGCAAGCACATCCACCTCCGGTGAGTAACTTTTGCTGTCCGGCAGAGATTACTTTAATCTCGTCTTTAAAGTTTTCCCATGAGATTTTCTTCGTTTTTTGTTTCATACGCTGAATAATTTTATATGTTAGTAATATATATCAAACGCACTCCCGTTTGATTTTAATATCTTAATATATGATTTGATGACTTGGGCGTAATCATATTTTATTATTTTACAATATTTATTTATTCCTTTTCGTTCTTTAGAAGCATATAATGTATAAAAACAAAAATCGCAGAATCTATAAACCCAACATTTTTTACATGTTTTATTTCTGAAGTTAGTGTATTGTGTCATTATATCTTGTAGCTTGTTTAATTCTATAGATTTATCAATATTTCCGATATTAAATCCTTTTATGTAATATAAATCGCTGCACATGAAAATGTCACCTGTCGGTGATATATATATCTTGTTTAAGTAAGGAAGGCAGCTTTTTATGGGAATAAATCTTGTTTCTTCTTGCAGGATGTTGTTTGATCTTCTTGAAAAGAACATCATCTTTTTATGTAAGTCGCTGGAAATTATAAATAAAGGGGGGGAGCTATTTTCGAATCCTTGTATGTGTATATTTTCATATATTGATAAAAAGGATTTTGTGAAATTATTATGGAATTTCGTGTATTCATCGTTTATCTCAGATGATTGAATATTTATAGCAAATTTATTTTTGAAATGTGCTTCTAGATAGTTGGTGAATTCGGAAAGGGAACTTGTTATATTGATTGAATATACGGAATTTATTGTTACATATTGTTCGAAGTATCTTGTGTTGTTTAGTTGTATTTTGCGTATATTGTTATATACTATATCAAAACTGTTTTTTTTATCTTTTGATAATCTGTTCAATCCTTGAATTTCTTTTTCTCCATCAAAACTTATAGTTATATGAAACATGTTTTCAATTAGATAATTTAATATGTCTTCTTTTAATAAAGAGCCATTTGTTATGATTGTGAATGATACTTTGTTGTTGAATGTTTTTATGTATTCAACAATTTTTTTTATTAAGTTGAACTTGAGTAGAGGCTCTCCTCCTATGAATGATATTTGGTGGTTGCAATTATTGCTGTTTTTGAAATAAAAATCAACTGCTTTTTTTGCTGTTTTTAAGGACATTGATTTGGAGTATGATTCTTCTATTTTTTTTGTTAAAGAAACAATACTTGCATCTGAAGTTGCACGTTTCTGTAATATTTAGTGTTAATTCAGATAACGTATTATCTATGTTTTGTTTTAATGTGTTGAGCTTAGGAATCCATTGATTAAAGTAGTTTGCTGAAAGTTTTTTATTAATAAAAATATTTTCAATGGAACTTTCAAAAAGTGATAGATAATCTAGATTTTCATAGATATATTTACTGACTTCTAAAATGTTATTAGAAGACCTGTCGTATATGTAATATAGGTTGTCTATATTAATACCTAATGCAACATTCCTTTTGTATGTTTTAAATAGATCTTCCATATGAATAGATTTTAATAGCTAAATGCGGAAATCTCAGTTATTCTTGTTTGCTCTATAATGAATTCATCCGGTACAGTACTTTTGTTATATTGTTTGAAGAAATCTTTAAAGAATATTAGGTGATATAATAAAACCTCATACTTGTTTTTATATAATAGGGTTCCTTTCTTCCATGTCATATTTCCAGGTAGTCCTTCAAGGATATGAAGGTTGAAGTATGGCTTTAATAAGCCTTTATCTTTCATTTTTAATACAACATGAGTCATGCTTTCTATCTCTGTATTTATATTATATGCATCTTTTGATTTTGCAAATTCATCAAAAGCAAAGTTTGTTTCGTCAAAGCAAAAGTTTTTTTCAGATAGAAAAACTTTTAGATAATTTTTGCTTTGCATAAATAGTGTGTTTGTTTTATGTTCGTTCTTGAACAATGTAAAACACCCGGATAAATAATCTTGACGGACAGTTATAATTTCATATTTAGAAAGTATATTTTCTGTTATAAATGCTCTTATATTCCCAAAAATGACATCAATATCACAGTATCCCCAAAAATCATAGCCTTCTATATATCTAGAAAATATGTAACCATATGCCGGTTTAAAATCACATAGTTTGTATCCATTTTGAATTGGAGTATTGATGTTTAAAGATCTATGAACATCTTTTTTAAAGTCTTGTAGATCATATCTTTTGATTTTAATATTGTTAGAGATCCCTTTACTAGTCATGTCTTGATCGCAAAGGATGAGAAAGTCAATGTCCTTGTTGAAGGAACAAGATTTTAGGAAGAATTTAAAATACCAAGGTAATTCTCCTATGTAGATGCATATTATCAATATTTGTTTTCTCATTCTTGTATTTAACGTGATTTCGCAATGTAATGATTTTAGAGAAATAAGTATGTATGTCTTTTATTTTTTTTGCGTTAAAAAAATAAAATGCATCTATCTGTGCTGTTTGAAGAGAATGTCAAGTGGAAAATAGTCAGTAAGTCCTAGATGAAACCGCTATTGATAAAATCGAGCAGTTTTCTCGTTAGGGTTTCCCACGAGAGGGCTGCTTTTTCTTTGGATATGTTCGCAGGGATGGTGGCTTGCTGTGAGGGGGTGAAAAGTTCCTCGATACCTTGGGCGAGGGCCGTTGCGGATATCTCAGGCACTACGATGCCTGTACCCGGCTTTTCGATGCTGTTCT
Organism: Parabacteroides sp. AM17-47; assembly: GCF_003434625.1. Lineage (NCBI taxonomy): Bacteria > Pseudomonadati > Bacteroidota > Bacteroidia > Bacteroidales > Tannerellaceae > Parabacteroides > Parabacteroides sp. AM17-47. Next base: position 69,429 of record NZ_QTLI01000014.1, on the reverse strand, counting down.
TGAAATCGCCTACGGGAGTACTTAACATAGGTAAATCGTAATTGTAGGCTACGGATACGACACCGCTTTGAGTGGCGGAGCGATAGGGGAGTACCAAGGCATCCGCCGCTGAGAAATAAATGGGGATTTCCTCGTCGCTGATATATTCACAGTGGACGAATATACGTTCTTTTGCCGGAGATGCATCGATCAGAGCCTGATACTTCTCGAAACTACCGTAACATTCGCCGGCTATAATGAGATGGTAATCCTCGTTAAGCTGTCCCATCGCTTCTATCAGCAGATCTAATCCTTTATAATCCCGTATCAGTCCAAAGAATAGAAGATTCTTTTTGGACGGATGGATTCCTAATTTCCGGCACGCCTCGTTCTTGTTGATCTTACTCCCGAAATGATTGTAAAGCGGGTGTGGGTTCTGGATATATTTAGCGCCCGGGTAAAGTTTCCGCAAATCATACCGCACGTTATCGCTCATCACGATAAAGCCATGGCATTGCTTGAAAAGTAACGAAGCTAAAGGCTTGTCGAAGAAACGCGGCTCATGGGGAATCGCATTGTGGATAAGGGTGATTACCTTGCAATGCTTCTTCATCCGGTTCGCTACGTGGGCGTATCCGGGAACGAAAAAGGACATCCAGTAAGAGATAATCAGTACGTCCGGCGCATAGGAACGAATGGCGTTTACGGTACTGAAATAACTAACCGGGTTGACGCTATCTAATACTCGCACGCTCTCGATTTCGATCGCACGGTCTCCCGCTTCTACGTATTGAGTCTTGCCGGGAAATAAGATATCCGGATAAAGACGTTTGAAGTTGAAAGCCTTTACTTCATGACCTTCTTTTACTAATTCCGTATAGAGCATCCCGCTGAATTGGGCGATACCGCCACGATAGGGATAAATAGGGGAGAGAATAGCGAAACGCATGGTAATTGAAAATTAAGAATTGAAAATTGAAAATTAAGAATCGAGAACTACAGGAGCTGCCCTCCCTTCATTATCAATTCTCAACTTTCAATCTTCAATTAATTAGTATCTGTAATGATCAGCCTTGTACGGTCCTTCTACCGGTACACCGATATAATCAGCTTGCTTTTGTGATAATGTAGATAATTTCACGCCGATACGTTCCAAGTGTAGGCGGGCAACTTCCTCATCCAAGCGTTTCGGTAAGCGGTATACACCTACCTCATAAGCCATTTGCCATAAGTCCATCTGGGCAAGCACTTGGTTCGTGAACGAGTTACTCATTACGAATGACGGGTGTCCCGTAGCGCAACCTAAGTTTACCAAGCGTCCCTCTGCCAATAAGAAGATGGAGTTTCCGTTCGGGAACGTATATTTGTCCACTTGAGGTTTGATATTCGTGTGCTTGATATTCGGATAGTTGACAAGCTTGTCCACTTGGATCTCGTTGTCGAAGTGACCGATGTTACATACGATCGCTTGATCTTTCATCTGTGTCATATGCTCGATCGTGATGATATCGCAGTTTCCGGTGGTTGTAACGAAGATGTTACCCTCTTTCACGGCCTCTTCCATGGTCGTAACCTCGAAACCTTCCATAGCGGCTTGCAGGGCGCAGATCGGATCGATCTCGGTCACGAGTACGCGAGCCCCGTAAGAGCGCATGGAGTGAGAGCAGCCTTTACCTACGTCACCGTATCCGGCCACGACTACTACCTTGCCGGCGATCATCACGTCTGTAGCCCGTTTGATGCCGTCCGCCAAAGACTCACGGCAACCGTATAAGTTATCGAACTTGGATTTCGTCACGGAGTCATTAACATTGATAGCCGGAACCAGCAACTCACCTTTCTCCATCATCTGATACAGACGGTGAACGCCGGTGGTCGTCTCTTCCGACACACCTTTCATCTCGGCTACCGTACGGTGCCAACGGCCGTTATCTTCTTGAAGGATGCGATTTAATGTATCCAGGATTACCTGTTCCTCATGATTCCCGCCTTTGCGGTTGATGGTCTCCGCGTCGTTCTCCGCACGATAGCCCATGTGAATCAGCAAGGAAGCGTCGCCGCCATCGTCAACAATCATGTGAGGGCCTTTACCTTCCGGAAAACGAAGCGCCATGTCCGTACACCACCAATATTCTTCCAGCGTCTCGCCTTTCCAAGCGAATACCGGTACGCCGTCCGCCGCGATAGCGGCTGCCGCATGGTCCTGTGTGGAGAAGATGTTACAGCTAGCCCAGCGAACGTCCGCTCCCAACGCAACTAATGTTTCGATTAACACCGCCGTCTGAATAGTCATATGCAGTGAGCCGGTGATACGTGCGCCTTTCAAGGGTTTCTGATCGGCGTATTTCTGGCGTAGCGCCATTAATCCCGGCATTTCGTGTTCGGCGATCTCGATCTCTTTGCGACCGAATTCAGCCAAACTCATATCTGCCACTTTATAAGGCAGATTAGTTGGAAATAATTGTGACATAAATTAATACTATAAATGGTTGAGACGCGAAGGTACGAAAAAGCGTTGATAGTAGGTGTTCTTTATCTATGAATTTCCATCTAGGGCAGAGGCTTGCCGAGGGGTAGGTGGGTTCGTTACTGCAACCTGCCTTGCAGTAGTTCTGCAACAGCCATGCAGTATTGGGCTCTCTGTAGTTTTGCGCTTTAATGAATACTGAAGGCTCCATCTACCAATAGCGCGTGGCCATCGACGAAGCTCGCTTGCGGGCTGCATAGCCAAAGTACGGCGTTGGCGATCTCTTCCGGTTTACCGAGCCGCCCTGCGGGAATGTCGCGCACCAGCTCCTTCTCCAAGGAAGGGTCACGCCGCATTAAGTCTTCCGCCATCGGCGTACGGATAACGCCCGGACATACGGCATTGATGCGGATGTTCTTTGCCGCATAGTCGATAGCGGCGGTACGTGTCAGTCCGATAACGGCATGCTTACAGGCTATGTAGGCCGCTTGCCCCGGAAATCCCGTGACTCCGCCTTGCGATGAGGTGTTGACGATGGCTCCGCCGCCTTGTTTCAGCATTTGCAGGATCTCATAACGCATGCAGTTCCAGACACCTTTCAAATCCACAGCCACGGTACGGTCGAATTCATCGTCGGTGATTTCTGCCATTGGGCGTTGCGGTGTTTGTATGCCTGCGTTGTTAAGAGCCGCGTCCAGTCTTCCGTAGGTAGCTACGATCCAGTCGATCATCTCCTTTACGGCTTGCGTGTTTGATACGTCGCACCGATACGCTACGGCCTTATGTCCCTCGGCTACTAATTTCTCTACCTGTTCTCTCGGCTCACGGATGTCTGCCAATACGGTTATGTATCCAGCCTTGGCGAAGGCTTCGGCGCAAGCGAGTCCGATACCCATCGCAGAACCGGTTACTAAAGCTACTTTCTCTTCCGTTGTCTTTGTCATGATCATTTGATTTACATTTTGTTATTATTTATGTCGCGAAGATAAGGAGGGAGTGGTATAGAGGCTTTGTTATGTGGTTCAAATAGCTTTGTTGTGTGGGCCATTAATATTATATATCCTCGGTTGGCGGTACGCCATACGCTATCTTATAGATTTTCGAGAAATGGGAAAGGTTCTTGAAGCCTACTTCGAAACAAATCTCCGAGACCTTACGCCCCCCTTTACGTATCAGCCCGTGTGCGGCTTCAAGGCGGCGTCGGATGAGCCATTCCCGGGGCGAGAGAGCGCTACATTTCTTGAAATCACGTTTAAATGTGGAGAGACTGCGTCCCGTATAGTTGGCGATTTCTTCCATGGAAATATCGTTCATGTAATTCCGCTCCATGAATTCCAGTATGTCTATCTTCCATGGATCGGTAAAATCGAAGATAGAGGCATATAGATTCTTGTCGGTATTGAGCAACACATAAACGCCCTCGACCATTTTTAGTTGCAGCAATTCGTCTGTCGGTTGGATCTTGGAATTGAAATAAGGGGTCATCGACTCAAACAAGCTTACGATATCGGGACGGTTGGACGGTAGCTTGTAAAGGCTTACCTGATCTCGCTTGGCATCTTTAGGGAGAGTATTTCGATCTAATTTGCTGTAAAAGTCGCGTAGGAACTTCATGGTGAACATCAAGAAGATCGCCTTGAACTGCTCGCCATTCCATGCTTGTTTCGTCATCTGCACACTGAAGTCCTTGCGGATGAAAGCGCATTCTCCTTTATGTAACCGGGTGATTTGGCCTTTCTCGTCGATTACCATCTCTCCGGAATATACATACACCAACACATGCGAATGATTCCGGTGCAGGCAGCTCTTCCCGCCATCGAAATACATCGCTAAAAATAAATCCGAGTAACGCAGCGTGTTGATTCCGTCCATAGTTCTTTAGGAAAATGGGCAACACGAGAAGATCGTACCGCCCATTATGAAGATTTTAAAGTAACTGTCAACTGTTAGCTGTCCACTAAATCGTCAGGCCGGCGTGATACCTTGCTCTTGCAATAGTTTCAGCCCGAGGTCTTTCAACTTGAACTTCTGTATCTTTCCGCTTCCGGTCATCGGGAAGGTATCGACGAAGAAGATGTATTTCGGGATCTTATGCCGGGCGATCTTTCCGCGGCAGAAATCTTTCACCTCTTCCTCCGTAGCCGTCACACCATCGTGAAGGATGATAAAGGCACCCACTTCCTCTCCATATTTCTTGGAAGGAACAGCGGCTACTTGCACGTCTTTCACGCCGGGGAAATGATAAAGGAATTCCTCCAGCTCACGTGGATAGATATTCTCGCCTCCACGGATAATCATATCCTTGATACGGCCGGTGATACGGAAGTTTCCATTCTCATCACGAACGCCCAAGTCGCCGGAATGCAGGAAACCATCCTTGTCGATCGCCTCATTGGTGGCGGCTTCGTTTTTATAGTAACCTTTCATGTTATTATAACCGCGGTTACACATCTCGCCCTGTACGCCGACGGGGCATTCCTCGCCAGTCTCCGGATCGATAACCCGTACCTCGGTAAATTCGAACTCATGGCCTACAGTATTATAACGCACCTCGGCCGGATCTTCGATACGGGAGTGGGTCATACCCGGTGAGGTCTCTGTCAATCCATACACGCTGGTTACACGCATATGCATCTTCTCGTCCACGGTTTTCATGAGTTCAACCGGGCAAAGAGAACCTGCCATAATACCGGTACGTAACGACGTGAGGTCGAACATCTCGAACATCGGGTGGTTCAGCTCGGCAATGAACATGGTAGGCACGCCGTACACGGCCGTGCAACGCTCTTTATGTATAGAAGCTAATACCAATAGCGGATCGAATTTCTCGACCATCACTTGCGTACATCCATGCGTCAATACGTTCATGGAAGCTAATACCACGCCAAAGCAATGAAAGAGAGGTACGCAGCAACAAAGCTTATCGTCGGCGGTGAATTTCATATGCTCACCCGTCAAGAAACCGTTGTTGGCGATGTTGTAGTGAGTCAACATGACCCCTTTCGGGAAGCCGGTCGTACCGGAAGTATATTGCATATTGACAACGTCGTGGCAATTTACTCTCGCTTTGGCAGCCTCTAAGGTCTCATCCTTGATATTTTGTCCGAGGAGCAACATCTCGGGCGTATTGTACATACCCCTGTATTTCTCCTGTCCGATATATACTACATTTCTCAAGCGTGGGAAACGCTCGCTTTTCAAATACCCCCGTTGAGAGGTCTTCAATTCCGGCAACATGGTATAGACCATGTCCACGTAACTTCCATCAAACACGCCGTCTGTGATACACATCGTATGGATATCGGCGTTCTCTACTAGGTATTCCAGCTCGCTTTGTTTATAGTTCGTATTGATCGTGACCAATACGGCACCGATCTTCGCGCCTGCATATAGGAATGTCAACCAATCCGGTACGTTCGTCGCCCATACGCCGACATGTGTGCCATGGGTGATACCGATCGCCAACATACCTTTCGCCATGTCGTCCACACGCTTGTTGAATTCGCTCCAAGTGAAACGTAAGTCACGGTCTGAATAAACGATATACTCCTTATCCGGTGTATTCTCGGCCCAATGTTCCAGCCATTGGCCAAGGGTTCTGTTATGTAATTCCATAAAACGCCGGATTTAATAAGGTGTATAGACAACTCCTAGGATTCGGGCCTTGTTGTCGGCTGCCGCATGTACATGATGCGCCACGATAGAATCATAATAGATGCTATCGCCTTCCTCTAGGATATAGGTGTTCTTTCCGTAATTGATCTCTACGACGCCATTCAATACGTAGATAAACTCCTCTCCCTCATGCGTGGACAGGATGAAATCCTCGCCTTCCTCGGAGGGAGCGATCTCGATCAAGAAGGGTTCCATATGGCGGCCGGACTTATCTTGTGAGAGCGAGTGGTAATCCATATGCTTGTGTCCTTGTGTCGCGTTGTTCGTGAACCCGATACCATCGGCCTCGCTGTCCTTTTTGCGGCATACGACTGGGCCTAGCTCCGCTTGATCATCCAAGAATGTACCCAAACGTACCCCTAATACCCGTGCTATTTTGATAAGAGGGGCCAAAGATGGAAAATCCAAGTTACCCTCGATACGTTCTATCTGTTCGATACCTAACCCGGAGCGTTCGGCTACCTCCTCGATAGAGAGTTGTTTCGATTCCCGGATATTTTTAATTTTCGCGCCTATAATTTTGTTGTTTCCCATGTGTATGATTTGTTATTTATAGTCCTGTAATGTTTGATAATTTGATACTAAACGGCGCAAATTTACATTAATATTTTATTATATCTAGGATTAAGACAAATAAAAAGGGCAATACCCATTTGGGATTGCCCTTTTTAATATTTTCGAGTAAGCTTTTTCTTACTTTCTGATACCAAGTTCTTTGATGATAGCGCGGTATCTCTCGATGTCAGTCTTGATCAGATAGTCCAATAAACGACGACGTTTACCTACCAACATCTTCAATGATCTTTCCGTAGCGTAATCTTTGTGATTCACTTTCAAGTGCTCTGTCAAGTGAGAGATACGGAATGTGAACAATGCGATTTGGCTCTCAGCAGAACCTGTGTTAGTTGCTGATTTGCCATACTTTTCAAATAATTCTTTTTTCTTCGCTGAATCTAAATACATGATTCTTTTTACTTTAATAAATTAATACTATGTTATCTAAGCGGTCGCAAAGGTAGACATTCCTTTTTGATTTGCAATAGATTCTACTATCTTTTTTGTGTTTTGAAGCATGAATGTCATATATATATCGTAAAAATATCGTATTTTTGCAGCCAATAAATTAGTCTTCAATGCAAAAGATCAGAAACATTGCGATTATCGCGCACGTAGACCACGGCAAAACGACGCTCGTGGATAAGATGTTATTAGCCGGTAAGCTTTTCCGTGAAGGACAGGCAGAACCGGATCAGTTCATGGATAACAATGATCTGGAACGGGAACGAGGTATCACGATTCTTGCCAAGAACGTGTCTATCAATTATAAGGGATATAAGATCAATATTATTGACACTCCGGGCCACGCCGACTTTGGTGGCGAGGTGGAGCGTGTCTTGAATATGGCGGATGGTTGTTTGCTATTGGTAGACGCCTTTGAGGGGCCTATGCCGCAGACTCGTTTTGTTTTGCAAAAAGCGATTCAACTGGGTTTGAAGCCGATCGTGGTAATTAATAAGGTGGATAAGCCGAATTGCCGCCCGTCGGAAGTGCAGGAAATGGTATTTGACTTGATGTTTAGTCTGGATGCTACCGAGGAGCAGCTTGACTTCCCTACTATTTATGGTTCCGCCAAGCAGGGCTGGATGTCCGAGGATTGGAAGGAGCCGAAAGAGGATATCACGGCTGTGCTTGATGCGATCATCAAGTATATCCCCGAACCAAAGATGTTGGAGGGTACTCCGCAGATGTTGATTACTTCTTTGGATTATTCTAAGTATGTAGGTCGTATCGCCGTAGGACGTGTACACCGTGGCGAGTTGAAAGAGGGCCAAGATGTCATGCTTTGTAAGCGTGATGGTAGTATGGTGAAATCGAGGATCAAGGAAGTGGATGTATTTGAGGGCTTGGGACGTACGAAAGTTGATTCCGTGCAGTCCGGGGATATTTGCGCTATTATCGGTATCGATGGTTTCGAGATCGGTGAGACAATCGCCGACGTGAACGAGCCGGAGCCATTGCCAACGATCGCTATCGACGAGCCTACGATGTCTATGCTTTTCACGATCAACAATTCTCCGTTCTTTGGTAAGGATGGTAAGTTTGTTACTTCCCGTCATATTTTTGACCGTTTGCAGAAAGAATTGGATAAGAACTTGGCTTTACGCGTAGTTCCTACTGATTCCGCTGATTCTTGGTTGGTATATGGCCGTGGTGTGCTTCACTTGTCCGTATTGATCGAGACGATGCGTCGTGAGGGATACGAGTTGCAGGTAGGTCAGCCGCAGGTTATCATCAAGGAGATCGATGGTGAGAAATGTGAGCCGGTAGAGCAATTGACGGTGAATCTTCCGGAGGAATGCTCTAGCCGTATTATCGATATGGTAACGAAACGTAAGGGCGAGATGACCATGATGGAAAGCAAGAATGGTCGTATGCACTTGGAGTTCACGATTCCTTCCCGTGGTATTATCGGTTTGAACAACGCCGTATTGACCGCCTCTGCCGGTGAGGCTATCATGGCACACCGTTTCTTGGAATATCAACCGTGGAAGGGTGATATCGAACGACGTATGAATGGTTCGATTATCGCTATGGAGACAGGTCAGGCTTTCGCTTATGCCCTGAATAACTTGCAATCCCGCGGACGTTTCTTCATCGCCCCGGGCGAGGAGGTTTACGCTGGACAGGTGGTCGGAGAGCATACCAAAGACAATGACTTGGTGGTAAATGTCACCAAATCCAAGAAGTTGACGAATATGCGTGCCTCTGGTTCGGACGACAAGGTTTCCTTGGCTCCTCCTATCGTATTCAGCCTAGAGGATGCGCTTGAGTACATCAAGGGCGATGAGTACGTAGAGATCACCCCGAATAATATGCGTATGCGTAAGATCATCTTGGATGAGACAGAGCGCAAGCGCCAAGGTAGATAAATTCTTCTATTGAATAAATATAAAAAACGGCGACCTTTTAAAAAGGCCGCCGTTTTTATGTGTTATAGGATTTTAGAGATCCTTCAATGGGTTCGCGTAACTTCATTCTTTATTTTCCGGATCTTTTTTCTCTTCATCCGAAGTCGTGAATTTTATTACAAGCGATTCATCTTTAGGAGTCTCATACCAATCTCCGTGCGCTTTGCGGTAATCCTGATCAAAATTATAGGCATTGTCAATACTCTTATTCTCTATACACCAATGGAAAGGTTTATTTTCCGAATAAGGGATATCCAACACATATGGGTATAGATCCGTATTCTTTACGTTTTTACTTACCGGTCCCTTCCCGTTATCAATGTAAGGCATGATCAGTTGAGTTGAGCTATATGTTAATGTCTTTGTAATCCCACTTTCCGGTTCCTTGTCGAATTTTCTCACATTGACATATCCATTGACATCGGAGAAAAAGGGAGTTAGTCCATTGGCGTCCTTAAATCCAAATTGGTTGTGGAATGTACAGCCTTTAGCCAGTAACTGAGCATAAACATCTGCGGTACTCTTATCGGTATATGCTGTGATGCTATAATATATGACAGCGTCATTGAAATCGAAATCGCCTTGGTTTGGATAATTATCTTCGAACAAGAGGAATCCTTTCTTGTTCGTTTGCGATTCTATGACGGGAGGGGTTACCGGCTCTGCCGGCTCGATGGCAACGGGATTACTTTCGATTAGACAAAGCATATCGTTGTAGTCTCCATCATAGGCCCTATAGTTTGGGCAGCGATTTTCCATTCCCAGTACATTTCCTTCAAAATCACCTTCTTGAATGTGGTGAATGAAGCCGTTTGCTACGTTTTTCTCTATTTTGAAAGAGGAATTACCATATTTTAAGGTATGGCCTACGTAATTATGGGAGAATGTCCCATTATCTGGTACTTTATTGTTATCCGGCCCATTTAATGCCGGAGTGGAGAACTGTGGACGGTCTGTGCCTCGATATACGAAACCGACGTTAAGCCCCTTGTCGAATCTTCCTAGGGGTATTCGGGTATATTCTCCTGTCTTAGCCTTTGGTTGTTCCTCTTTGGAGTAAAAGATATAATTCTCGCCTTGATTGATCTTGTTGAAGTCAATGGCTTGGATGGTGCCATTGGTCTTTCCATAGAAGGTGCAGTCATCTAAAGTAAGATTCTCCATCTTCTCGGAGGGATATGTATAGAACCAAATTTTACCATACATATTGTCTTTGGACATTCCTCCATCGCTTATATAGGTCAGCCAAATATCCGCTTTCTCAAAGCTACTGGTAAAAACGGTTTCCGTGATTTTTAGATCAGAGCATCTATATAAATCCTCGCTTTTTACATTGTATGCTTTTTCTGGAAAGTATTTGTTATTGATCAGATGAAGGACTTCATCACTGATCGCATTTGTAGCCCGTAAGCTGCTTTTGGTATCGCTTCCGATCGTGATGTCCTTTACATCGCTCTCGATAAGTTCCCCATCCCCTCTTAGGATATAGAGTTTCTTTACGTGTGTAGGTACTTCCAGAGCCATATGGATCGGAGTTTTACCAATTAAATAAGGATCTTTGACTAAAGAGCCTTCCTCATAAGGATATTCATAATAAATAGAATATAGGGTCCCTTCATGCTGAGAAGATATGCTAACCTGTATGTTCTCGAAATTCTCGAACTGGGCTATGTAATCTTCTTCTTCTTTGGTAGGTTCTTTCGGATCTACCGTGGGGTCTTCTCCTTGAAAAATGTCATGTTTAACGCATGATCCCATTAGAAAGAGCAGACAAAATACCCACACCATTTGTTTCCAGATTTGTGATCTCATAATTTCTTTACCCTATTTGATTAATATTTACAACAACTTTATTAGATTTTGCAAATCTACGAATTTATTTCATGAAAAATCATTGATAATCAATATTTATTTCAAGCTGTTACGCTTTTATCAAATGTAGGATTGGATGGTGGGATATAAAAAAAGACCCCATCCAAAAGGATGAGGTCTTTTTCTTATTTAGAAAGAATATTTTCTAATTATTTTACTAAAGCTGCGAAGTCAGAGTTAGTTGCGTATTTAGCGAACTCTAAGTCGATAGCAGCTTCCTTAGCCATGTTCTTATCAGCGGCGATAGCAGCCTTCAAGTTGTTGATAACACCGTTAGCGTCGTTCGTACGAGCGGCAACAACAGCCTTCAAATAAGAAGTTACAGCGTCAGGATTAGCAACACCGTTCAAAGTCTGAGAAGCCTTGCTGTAATCCTTAACCAAGATCTGAGCCAAAGCGGCGTTGTTAGTCTTAACAGAACCGAAAGAGTTAACAGCCTTAGCATATTCGCCTTGCTCTAAGTAAAGAACGCCAAGAGCCTCGCTCAATTCGTTTACGCCGGCAGCGTTACCGAACAATTGTTGAGCCTTAGCTTGGTCACCCTTAGTTAACGCGATCAAACCTAAGTTCATGTTAGCGGAAGCGTTATTCTTAATAGAGTTAGACTTGTTGAACATTTGCTCAGCCTTAGCCAAATCACCAGCCTTGAATGCCATCATACCGATGTTGTTCCAAGTACGGTAGCAGTTAGGATACAATTCAGAAGCTTTTGTATAGATAGCCATCTTCTCACCGTCGTTGTTAGTCAATGTAGCGGCGTAAAGGATTTCCTCGATATTCAACTCAGAAGGATTGCTCTTCGCCAAAGCGCTGATCTCGTCGTCAGACTTACCGATGATCTCGATGTTAGCAGTCAAACGAGAACGACGTAATTGCGGAAGGATAGTCTCAGCCAAGTCAGAGTAAACAGCGGAGATATTCTTGATTTCTTTCTCTCTTGTCTCAGGATCTTGGTACATAGAGATCACACGCAATACTAAGTCTTTATCTTGCAAGTTAGAAGCAGAAACTAATTCCTTGAAGCCTTCCCAGTCTTGAGCTGTGTAACGAGCGTCAACCGGAGCGTCAACCTTCATCTTCTTCAATTCCTTGTTCAAATATTTCGTAGTGTTTCCTTCACGATTCTCAGCCAACGTGTTGTTCAATTTGAAACCACCATCAGGAGAAGCGTAAGCGCTGATCTCGATAGCTACATTCTGGTTCGGAGCCTCGTCAGCGTTCTTAACAAGATCTTTCCATTCTTTGATAGCGTCAGAATTCAATTCTTTAGCGCGAAGGTTAGCTTGTTGGATCAAGAACATGATGTTAGCGTCATGAGCCTCTTTGATAATACGTTGGAATTTATCAGCTGCGATAGCTGCTGTAGCGGTAGCTGCGTCTGCCAATTCGGAAGTAGCGATAACGCCTTCACCGATCTTTACGTCTGGCAATTTAACAGTCTTGTTTTTGATCTTCGCGTCGAAAGTCAAATACAATTCTGATTTTTTCATCTCGGGTTTGTAAGTGAAAGAAGACTTCATAGTTACGTTAGCGCCTTCTTTTTGAGGGATTACTTGGTTGTTACCTTTTACTTTCTCACCTTGGTAAGTGTAAGAAGTGCCCCAAGCTTCGCCACCCTGGTAACGCAATACCGGAGTTACAGTTACAACAGCTTTCTTGTTGAACCATTTAGCGGGGAAAGTCGCGTTGATCGTTACAGGAACTTTGCCTCCGATAGCCTCTAGCGGCTGCGGCTCTGCTTTAATGTACTGTTCTGCCAACGGTTTCAACTTGTTTGAACAAGAAGAAAGAGTTAAAATGGCTGCCAATACGAAGAATGGCAATAAAAACTTTTTGTTCATAATCTTGATGTAAGTTTAAAATGTTACTATGTTAATATATTCACTTCCAAATTATCCCTTAGCCATTATCGTGCAAAACTAAAGTATTTTTTTGTTATGGATAGCAAAGAAGCGATAAAATCTTTTTAATTAATACTTATTAATGAATCCTAGGCTTGTTTTATACATAAAATATGGGTAGAATTATTGAAAAAATATGGCTCTGTACCTCTTGCCATTCTTTTCAATGGATGGTTTCCCAGAAGTCTTATTGTATATTTTTTGATTAAAATATAATCTTTTGTGTATAATGCTCCTCGCCATAGTGCACGGTTAGAAAGTAGACTCCAGATGTTAATTTTAGGAAATGGAGTGTAGCTTGCCTGTCCGTGATCTCTCCGTTTTCCGACACTTTTCCTTGTGCCGAGTGCAATGTATAAGTCGCTTTCTCTATTCCATCCGGCAAAACAAGGTGTACCATGCCTTTCTCCGGACCGAGATGAATGAGTACCTGCTCGTTCGCCTCGAGCTTTTCGTTGCTGACGGGGTTACCGTATTGAATGACGGGATCGATAAACAAGGAGGTGCTAAAACCTGCTTGCGTATATTCGGTAGCTTGTCTCCAGCCGTTTTTATCATGAACCCAAGCCGTATTCCGGGTCGTTTTGCCTTTGGGCAAATTGTAAGCGGAGAAATACGTGTTATCCGGGACGCTCTTGAGCTTATAGCCGATGTAGAACTTTCCGCTAACGTTCACGGGCTTGGAGAAATGGATATAACTTTCCTGTGACCGATTTAGGGATTTTGCGGTCTCAATAAACGTATCGTCCAATATCGATTTATTGCTGTAGGTGGGTTGGAATGTCTCCGTATATAATAATGTAGAGGGCTTAGAGTCGCCGCTGTAAACGGTAACTTCCACTTCCATTTGTTTGTAATTCGCTCCGGCAGGCGGTGTTACGAAATAAGCTCCGTATATGGTACCCGCTTCGGCTACTTGGTAAGCTTCCGCGTATTCAGTGATATTGGCGGGGTTGTTCCCGAACAAATACGCTTTTTCAGACCCGGGATAGAGCGTACATTCGGCGTTTTCTTGATTACCGGAGTCATAGATGTTGCTCAACCGGAAACAAGGGGCTGATTTATACGGATCAAGTCCCTCGCAAACCTTGGTCTCGTCATCGGACGGGTTTAGCCAATATTTGAGCTGTCTCTCGGGGGTATCGATCGCGTCCCAGGGTTTCTTCAAAGAGAAGAAGTAATCATTCTTCGGACTATTCTCACTGGACTGCCCGCCGGATAACGCTCCGATAATCTCTCCGTCGGCATTGAATAAAGGAGATCCGGAGGAACCGCTGGCCGTATAACCTACTTCCCAAGTCTTGACATGCCAATGAGCGTTCTCGTAAAAAATCATGTTTGGATCTGTCAAGGTAAAGGGAGCCAGATCCTCATCGGATATACTGATTCGCTTTACCGAGTATTGGGGATGTTGGATGCACGTATAGGGGGCAGGTCCTACCTCTTGTGCGTTCCAGCCCGCGTAATAAGGCCTGTAATAAACCGGAGGTGTGGCGGTAAGTTCCAACAAGGCCATGTCTGCCATTTCATTAACCGCCTTGAAGTAAGTGGATGCGGTAGACATCTCTTCCGTTCCCCTTAGGATCGGGTCGCAGAAAGGGCTGTTGAAGTTGAAAAAGCAGACGATACTTCCGGCTATTTTCTCATAATCGGGGTTTTTCATCGTGAATTGCTTGTTCAGGCAATGGGAGGCGGTGAGTAGATAAGGCTTTCCGTCATTGTCCGTATTATTTATCAGGGTGCCCGTGCACCCTACACTTCCGTCTATGATCAGGAGAACGACGCTTTGCCCCCATTGGGCGTAATCGTTTGTCCCATCTTGATAGCAAGCTAACGGTGGAATTTTACCGATCAGTGAGGTGTTGTCTCCCGGTTCTAACCCCCGCAAGCTCCGGTAGCCATGGTTGACTTCCCCGACGGTCAGTCTTCCTTGAAAAGAGGCGTTGGCCGGTTCTTGATATTCTATGATCAGGCGATCCCCTTGGATAGGAGAGACCGGCAATAGGTTTAACTCCGAGTTGTTTAGGTGATTGAACGAGCCTAATATCTGTGTCTGGTCCTCATTATATAGGAAGAGCTGGGCGCCTTCGGGCAGTTCATATTCCGAGAAGAGCACGTTGATGGAAAGGGCCCCGGGCGAGTAGATCCCGAGTCTCCATACACGTGTCCCATCCGGCCCGGTGAAAGTTACGCCCGAGTTGTACCGATTGTAATCCGTTATGAATTTATAGGCAAAACGGAAACCGCTTCTTAGGTCGCTCTCATTCAGCGAGTCGATACGCAATTCCTCTTGGACGTCGAACGGAGGCATTTCTTTAAACATCTGTCCGTTTGTACTTCGCATGAGCGATAGCGGAAGCGGGCGGCCTCCGTGGCTAACCTGCGCTTTCAGATTTCCTTGAAAACCTAGCATCGTTAGCAGGAATACAATGTATAAAGAGGTCAACTTTTTCATATCGGGCAAATATAGCTATATTTCTTTACCCCATGATCTATATATCAAGTTTTTTCGCTAAGTTTGCCAATCGAAAAGTACGGACAAACTTAAATAAAACCAATATATAATTAAATTCTAAAGATATGGCAACACCTCCGTTTCACTACGAGCCGATGTTCCAAAAGGGACCGGACACAACAGAGTATTATTTGCTTACAAAAGATTATGTTTCCGTTTCTGAGTTTGAAGGAAAACCGATCTTGAAAGTCGCTAAAGAAGGTTTGACCGCTATGGCTAACGCCGCTTTCCGCGACGTATCATTCATGCTTCGCCGTTCTCACAACGAGCAGGTCGCTAAGATCCTAAGCGATCCGGAAGCTACGGACAACGATAAGTACGTGGCCTTGACATTCCTTCGCAACGCCGAGGTAGCGGCTAAAGGCGTACTTCCTTTCTGCCAAGATACCGGTACGGCTATTATCCACGGCGAGAAGGGCCAGCAGGTCTGGACCGGTTACTGCGATGAGGAAGCGCTTTCCTTAGGTGTTTACAAGACCTACACGGAAGAGAACCTTCGTTACTCCCAGAACGCTCCGCTGAATATGTACGACGAGGTAAATACGAAATGTAACTTGCCGGCCCAGATCGATATCGAGGCTACGGAAGGCATGGAGTATGAGTTCCTTTGCGTGACAAAGGGAGGTGGTTCCGCCAATAAGACTTATTTATACCAAGAGACAAAAGCGATCTTGAATCCGGGTACATTGGTTCCCTTCCTCGTAGAGAAGATCAAGACGTTGGGTACGGCCGCTTGTCCTCCGTATCATATCGCGATCGTGATTGGCGGTACTTCCGCTGAGAAGAATTTATTGACGGTGAAGTTGGCTTCTACTCGTTTCTACGATAGCTTGCCTACGACCGGTAGCGAGGGTGGCCGTGCTTTCCGCGACGTGGAGTTGGAGAAAGAGGTATTGGCCGCCGCTCAGAATATTGGCTTGGGCGCTCAATTCGGCGGTAAATATTTGGCTCACGATGTCCGTATCATCCGTTTGCCTCGCCACGGCGCTTCTTGCCCGGTAGGTTTGGGTGTAAGCTGCTCCGCGGACCGTAATATTAAATGTAAGATCAATAAGGAAGGTATCTGGATCGAGAAGTTGGATAGCCATCCCGGCGAATTGATTCCGGAGGAACTTCGTCAAGCGGGTGAGGGCGACGCTGTCAAGATCAACTTGAACCAACCGATGGCAGATATCTTGAAGGAATTGGATAAATATCCGGTATCTACTCGTTTGTCATTGAACGGAACGATCATCGTGGGCCGTGATATCGCTCACGCTAAGTTGAAGGAGCGTCTGGATCGTGGCGAGGATCTTCCCCAATACATCAAGGATCATCCTATTTATTACGCGGGCCCGGCTAAGACTCCGGCAGGTATGGCTTGTGGCTCGATGGGCCCGACGACGGCGGGTCGTATGGACTCATACGTTGACTTGTTCCAGAGCCATGGCGGTAGCATGATCATGTTGGCGAAGGGTAACCGTAGCCAGCAAGTTACGGACGCTTGTAAGAATCACGGCGGTTTCTACCTAGGATCTATCGGTGGCCCTGCGGCTATCTTGGCTCAGAACAATATCAAGAGCATCGAGTGCGTGGAATATCCGGAATTGGGTATGGAAGCGATCTGGAAGATCGAGGTAGAGAACTTCCCCGCGTTTATCTTGGTAGATAACAAGGGTAATGACTTCTTCAAGCAGATCAAGCCTCGTTGCTGATTCTTTGATCGGTAAAGATAAATGAAAAGCGGTATCCGGCGGCAAGCTGGATACCGCTTTTTTTTTAAAAAAAAAGTCGTACGTGTTTTTTTAATAGG
Organism: Parabacteroides sp. AM17-47; assembly: GCF_003434625.1. Classification (NCBI taxonomy): domain Bacteria; kingdom Pseudomonadati; phylum Bacteroidota; class Bacteroidia; order Bacteroidales; family Tannerellaceae; genus Parabacteroides; species Parabacteroides sp. AM17-47. The sequence goes on along the minus strand of NZ_QTLI01000014.1, from coordinate 52,259 downwards.
TTAATCCCACGATCCACAACGGTAGTTTCTTGCCAGAGGCGAACTCCATATTGTCAGCCAAGATGAAGGAATCGGGGAGATCCGCTATTCTTATGATACGGGTGCTCGTTTGTGCCAGTAATCGTTCTTGTTTAATAAATAGGCTATCCATACGCTGATTGATTGAATGAGAAATATACGATTTGTTTAAGATAGATAGCAAAAAGTACCCAGATCTGTTAAGAGTAGAAAGCAAAACCTGTAAGTATCCGGTCGTAGCGTACTTTGCGTATTGGTTTTCAAAAGTTTGTATAAATATCAATGAAACTATTACACTTTAATTTTTTACCTTTGTTGCGTTTAAGTGATAAAACAGATTTCCAATGCCTCGTATATACATCCTCTTGATGTCGGTCTTGATCTCGGCTTTTTATGCTTGCGATCATCGGGGGAAGCCTTATCCCGCTACCCTGTTGCAGATCGAATCCCTTGCGGATACAAATCCGGAGGAAGCCCCCCCTTTGTTGGATCGATTGCGGGATAGCCTTTCGTCCTTTGATGAGGAACAGCGTATGTATTATGACTTGCTCGACTTGAAGGTCAATGATAAGATGTATGTCCGGCATACTTCCGATTCCCTGATCAAGCGAATCACCGCTTTTTATGAGGTATATGGCGATCGGGATAAATTACTGGAGTCTTATTACTATATGGGACGTGTCTACCGGGATCTGAACGATGCTCCGGAAGCGTTGAAGTATTTCCAAAAGGCATTGGATGTGGCGGGAGATACGAGAAAGTACCGATTATTGTCCAATGTCTATTCGCAGATGGGGATGCTTTATGATTATCAGAATGTATATGAAGAGGCGATCCGTATGTATGAGAAAGCGGCTGAGTATAAATTACTGAAAGGAGATAGTACTAGTTTGTCTCTTGTGCTGAGAGATATTGCCCGGGTATATGATATGGTCGATAAGAATGACAGTGCGCTTCTCTATTTTCAAAAAGCGGCAATTATAGCGAATGAAACAGGAAATAGACATCGATATTCCGGTATATTGACTGAGCAGGGTGATCTTTACCGGGAATTGGGAATGTATGATAAGGCATTGGAATGTTTGTTTGAATCATTAAAAGATTCCGTAGGCCGGAATATGTACCCCACTTATTCTACATTGGGACATATTTATTTAGAGGTGGGAAGATTGGACTCTGCCGACTACTATTTAAGGAGATGCTTGGATAGTCCTGATTTATATGTTAGAGACGCTATTTATGAGTACTTGTCGTTTTTGTATGAGCGTCGGTTGAATTATCGGGAGGCTATTCGCTATGTCCGTCTTGGCCAGCAAGTGCAAGATTCCATCCGCAAGATAACCGATTCGGAGGAAATCCGTAAAATGACCTCTTTATATAATTATCAAAAGCGGGAAACTGAGAATTTACGGCTAAAGGGCGAGAATGACCGGATGCAGATTCGTATTTACCGGATATTATCCTTGTTCGGATTGGGGCTTTCGATAACCTTATTGTTTATATATAGACTGAAACGGCAGAAAGAGCGGTTGGCTAGGCAGTTTGAGGCGCTTCAGCGGGAAAAGCAAGAACAATATGAGAGAAGTTTTCAATATGTAGAAGCGAATAACGTGAAATTGAATGAATTGGGAACCTTACTATCTAAAGACCATGAAGATACAAATTCATTGCTTCATGTGCGAAAAGAACTTTTGCAAGTGACCAATGAACAAATACAGTTGCGGCGTACCGAGCGTGATTTGTTAGAGTCGGATTTAAGGCATTCGGATATCTATATGAAATTCCATTCCACGAATGAGGCAGATCAGATAATCAGGGAAGAAGATTGGAATGCTTTACGGAAGGAGTTAGATAAGACATACAATAATTTTACGAATCGTCTATATCAGTTATATTCGGGAATGTCATTGATAGAACTCCGGATTTGTTACTTGATAAAGATATCAGTCAAGGTAACTGATATGGCAAAAATCTTGGGTCGCTCCAAACCCTCCGTATCCTCATCCCGTAAACGGCTTTATAAAAAAATAAAGGGAGAGGATGGAACCCCGAATGAACTGGATGAATTAATCGCTGGTCTTTAGCCTTATACAACTCTGCGAACAAAAAGCGAACAAAAAGCGAACAGTGTTTTAGCCCCGAATCCAACCTTATCGGATACTTTTGCAGTCAAAAAATGAATGGGATGAAAAGATTTTTATTTTTGACTTTATTGAGTTGTGTATGCTTATGGACACATACGGTGGCTGGAAGAGAGCATAAGAATGAGCGTGATGAGGAAGAGGAGCGCTCTATTTCTCCTAATCCGGTAGAAGTGAAGATTGTAAATGATGGAATCATGTTCTATTTTATGAAGCCATTAGACAATGTGTTTATACAAATTGTTGATGATAGTGGGATGCTCGTATATGAAGAGTCTGTACCTCTTTCTACTTCTCAGAGCTATTGTATTTCCATGCAAGGTCTTTTATTTAAACCTTATTTAATAAGAGTAGAAGGAGACAACATCTATGAAGAGTTTTTTATTCTTTTCTAAAATTGAATGTGAGGATGATTTGTAATATTTAATTTCTTTGATTATTCAATGTTTAATTTATAAATAGTTTTTTGTATGAAAAAGATTCTAATTTTATCATGTTTGTTTTTGTTTTTTGTGTCTTCTTGTTCTAACCAAGAAGAGGTTATCGTAGGAGATGGTCTTGACTATGATAACATGAGTGAAGAAGATTTGAGGAAATGTGCGGAAGCTAATGGTGCAATTACGTGGAATCAGTTTATTGAACTTATGGGTGAATTTATGGAATCAGAACAATCCCCATTAATTGAGACTAAGGCTACGAGTGAGACTTTTAGTGTGACAGGATATGATAACACATTCTTAGTGGAAGAAAATAAAAAAGTTCTTATCAACAAATCACCTACAAATATTCCTACTGGTTATTACTTTTGTGATATCTATATTGTTAGAAAAATGGTGACCCTTCCGGACGGAACCCTGGGAGTAACTAAAGAGTCTCCAAAATGTGGATTTGATCCGAACTCAATTGGTGGGGGACTGCGAGGTTGTGCGGTAGATGGTCAAACAGGTAATAGATTCTATATGAAAACGGCTGCATATCAAGTTAAATATGATATGCTGGGGCGTCAGTGGAATCGATGGGATCCCAGTTTGAATGCTTTGGTTTGGAATTACGCTTATATTTATTAAACGTTACTGTTTGTGCAGGCTAAACGATGATCATGGCCTGGATATAAGGTTTATGGTCGTTTGTTTAGTCTGTACTAGGTTTGCTATCCGGTAATTTTAGTAATAACATAAAAATTAGTGATGAGGATGTTGAGAATTTCTTTGTTTTGTATTGTTATATACTGATTGATATGTCTCTCACTCATGGATTGATTTACAATGTCTGTATATTTGCCTCCTTTTTCAAGGTAACCAATGGAACTTGATAAATAGAAATGTTTTGTTTGTAAATACTCGATATCTAATGATATTTGATAAGTCGTTAACTTATGGGGGTATAAATCTATATTTGCACCTTTGACTCCTTTTGTTTGTAATTTCGAAAAAGCTAAGCCGTTTTCTAATTTAAATACTTGTGCGTTCAGATTAGAGATACATGATAATAGATTAACATACAAGAGCAAACAGTTTCTCCTAGGGAAAACTAAAGTTTCGTAAGCACAAAACTAAGGTTTCCTCATGAGGAAACAAATGTTTCCATAGCGGAAAACTTTTGTTTTATACTAAGAAAAACTATAAATATCAATTAATCAGTTTTTTAGATGATATATGAAGCATGATCAAATAGATAGCTTGCCGGCTAAGCAATGTCTCCGTCTTCTGCCGCTTCTTGAAAAAGATAGGACTAATAATGCGGTTGGCGAGTAGGGGACGATGGTGTTTTGTGATTGAAAAGTAGTAAATGGTGGTAGATACGAGCCAATAGTGGTAGATGCTATTTATCTACCACCACTCGATAAATAACTTATGACCAATTGCTTATAGCTATAGTTGTAGGTGTGGTAGATGATTTGATAAAAAAATCCCGGATAGCGTTTAATCTACCCGGGATTATATATAATGTATAAGACCTTATCTTAGTCTCTGTACTCCCTGCGAGGTCCGCGATCACCACGATCTTGACGAGGACCACGGTCTCCACGGTCTGGACGAGGTCCACGCTCACCTCTTTCTGGTCTTGGTGGACGTTCCTCGTAACCTTCCGGTTTCGGAAGCAATACCTTGCGGGAAAGTTTGAACTTGCCTGTCTTCGGATCGATATCAACCAACTTGACAGAAACCGTATCGCCTTCCTTCAAGCCGGCTTGCTCAACGGTCTCCAGACGTTTCCAGTCGATCTCGGAAATGTGAAGCAAACCATCCTTGCCCGGCATGAACTCAACGAACGCACCATAAGGCATGATAGAGGAAATCTTTCCTTCATAAACCTCTCCGATCTCAGGAACAGCCACGATACCTTTGATCGCCTTGACAGCCGCGTCGATCGTAGCCTTATTCGTGCCGGAGATCTCGATCTTTCCTACGCCGTCTACCTCATCGATAGATACCGTAGCTCCCGTCTTCTCTTGGATACCTTGGATGATCTTACCGCCCGGGCCGATTACCGCACCGATGAATTCTTTACCGATAATCATCGTCTCGATACGAGGTGCATGAGGTTTCAAATCCTCGCGAGCTTCCGGTTGAGCCTCCAATATCTTGCCCAAGATATGCATACGACCCTCTTTCGCTTGAGCCAAAGCATTCTCAAGGATCTCGTAAGACAAACCGTCTACCTTGATATCCATCTGGGTAGCCGTGATACCGTCTTTCGTACCCGTTACCTTGAAGTCCATATCACCCAAGTGATCCTCGTCGCCTAAGATATCAGACAAGATGGCGTAGTTCGTACCCTTGTTCTCGGAGATCAATCCCATAGCGATACCGGATACCGGTTTCTTCATCGGAACACCTGCGTCTCTCAACGCCAAGGTACCGGCGCAAACCGTAGCCATAGAAGAAGAACCGTTAGACTCCAAGATATCGGAGATTACACGTACTACATACGGATAGTTGTCCGGGATCATACGTTTCAGCGCACGGTGAGCCAAGTTACCGTGTCCGATCTCACGACGGCCTACACCACGTGTTGCTTTGGCCTCGCCTGTGGAGAACGGGGGGAAGTTATAATGTAAAAGGAAACGCTCGTATCCATGGTTCAATACGTCGTCTATCATTTTCTCATCAGACTTCGTACCTAAAGTTACCGTAGATAAAGACTGAGTCTCTCCACGTGTAAAGATAGCGGAACCGTGAGGACCCGGCAGGCAATCTGTCTCGATCCAGATCGGACGGATCTCGGTAGTCTTACGACCGTCCAAACGCTTGCCCTCATCAAGGATGGCACGGCGCATAGCCTCTTTCTCTACATCGTGATAGTAGCGACCGATCATTTCCAGTTTCTCGTCCGTCAACTCCTCCTCGGAGAATTGAGCCTTGTATTCCTCTACGATTTTCTCGAATGCCTCGCTGCGTTCGTGCTTGCCGCTACCGGATGTGGCTACGGCGTAAGCCTTGGCGTAACATTTGTCGTGTACGTCCTTGCGCAACTCGTCATCGTTTACCTCGTGGCAATATTCGCGTTTTACCAATTTGCCGCAAGCCTCGGATAATTCCAATTGAGCCTTGCATTGTACCTTGATAGCCTCGTGAGCGACCTTGATAGCCTCAAGCATCTCAGATTCCTGAACCTCGTTCATCTCACCCTCAACCATCATGATGTTGTCTATGGTAGCGGCAACCATGATGTCGATATCAGCTTTCTCCAATTCCGCGGAAGTTGGGTTGACGATGTATTTTCCATCCGTACGAGCTACGCGAACCTCAGAGATCGGTCCGTTAAAAGGAATATCAGAAACTGCCAAAGCGGCGGAAGCGGCCAAACCTGCTAATGCGTCCGGCAAATCTTCGCCATCCGCGGAGAACAATATAATATTTACATATACCTCAGCGTGGTAGTTGTCCGGGAAAAGAGGACGCAACGCACGGTCTACTAAACGAGATGTGAGGATTTCATAATCAGAAGCTTTTCCTTCTCTTTTTGTAAAACCTCCGGGGAAACGTCCAAAAGCGGAGTATTTCTCTTTGTATTCTACTTGCAACGGCATGAAGTCAACACCCGGGTTCGCATCTTTAGCGGCACAAACAGTGGCGAGCAACACGGTGTTGTTCATACGAACGGTAACCGCTCCGTCCGCCTGTTTGGCCAATTTCCCGGTTTCGATGGTAATGGTTCTTCCATCACCTAACTCGATCGTCTTGTTAATTGGATTAAGCATAATCTTTTTTCTTATTTTTCTATCTGTCAAAAATTGGTGCAAATGTAATGAAAGTTTACCTGTAATTGCATGAAAATGAAAAGAAATAACAGTCTTGAAATACTTTTTTTGAAAAAAGCCTTGAAGAAATACGGAATAATAGTGCCACAATTGTAAAATAATGTATATTTGCACCGGATTAGTAATATAGACAAACTGGAATAATGAAACAAATATCTACGAATTTACTAGCTGTGCTGTGTGTTATGTTGCTTTTGTTCACGGCTTGTAAGAAGAATTCTGATTTTACGGTGGAAGGTGTAGTGTCCGGCGCTGATGGCCAGATGATGTATCTGGAGAATGTAGGTGTGTCGACGGTAGAGTTGATGGACTCCGTAAAACTGACGGCGGCCGGTAAATTCAGCTTTACGAAGCCTCGTCCGGCATTCCCGGATTTTTATCGCTTGCGTCTGAATAACCAATTGATCAACTTCTCGGTAGATTCTACGGAGACGATCTCGTTCGTGGCCGATGCCGGGACTTTCGCTACTTCTTATAGCGTGGAGGGCTCAGAGAATTGCAAGGCGATCAAGAATATTACCTTGGCTCAATTAGACGCGAACCAAGCGATCCATCGTTTACGGAAAGAGTCTGAGTCCGGTCTGTTGGCGGATTCCGTATATTCCCGTCAGGTGCTCGAGGCCGCCGAGGCTTATAAGGACGTGGCTCGTAAGTATATTTATTCCGCCCCGATGTCCGCTGCCGCTTACTTTGCCTTGTTCCAGCAAATCGACGGCTTGCTGTTCTTCGATTTGTATGACAAGAACGACTCGAAGGCTTATGGTGCCGTAGCCACCAGCTTCGATCACTATTATCCGGAAAGCCCTCGTGCTAAGCATCTGTATAACTTGGCTCTTCAATCGATAAAGGTGATTCGTAGCCAGCGCCCGATGGACTTGGATAAGGTGGAGAAGAAAGAGGTTAGTTTCTTGGATATCGAGTTGCCGGATGTACATGGGGAAAACACGAAATTGTCTTCTGTCGCTACAGGTAAGGTGGTGTTGATCAACTTCACGGCCTATATGTCCGAATGGTCTCCTGCCTTGAATATGGAATTTGGCGATTTATATACGAGGTACCACGATAAGGGCTTGGAGATTTACCAGATCTCTTTGGATAATGATGTCCACTTCTGGAAGAACGCCGCTTCTAATTTACCTTGGACTTGCGTGCGTGATCCACAGTCTGTTTACTCTCAGACCGCGGCGTTGTATAACGTGAAACAGCTTCCGGCGATCTTTATCTTGGATCGCAAGGGAAACTTGGTTAAACGGGTGGACGACGTGAAGAAACTTGAGGCTGACATCAAGTCCGTATTGTAAAATGTTCATGATTTAATCATCAGATTTATATGTTATAAAGCACTTTCGTAAACTTGTTCATCTTAGAAAGATAACCTAACTTTGCGGAGTCTTGAAATGATAAAAAAGGGGAGTTCCGGCCATATGACTTGGTCGGGATTCTTTTTTATTATGCGATAATCAATCAATATTAATATAAAGAATAAGGAGGATTTAATATGGCTGTTAGTTATATGACAAAGGACGGCTACGATAAGATTTTAGCTGAAATCAACTATTTGGAGACCGTGAAGCGCCCTGAAATATCAGCCCAGATCGCTGAGGCGAGGGATAAGGGTGACTTATCTGAGAACGCTGAGTACGATGCCGCCAAAGAGGCTCAAGGTATCATGGAGGCTAAGCTTGCGCAGTTAAAAGGTTTGATCTCAAACGCCCGTCTGATCGATGAGAGTCGTGTGAAAACAGATGAGGTTCAGATTTTGAACAAGGTGAAAATTAAGAATACGAAGAATAACGCTGTCATGACCTACACGTTGGTATCGGATTCGGAGGCTAACCTAAAAGAAGGAAAGATCTCCGTAAGCACGCCGATCGCCCAAGGTTTGATGGGAAAGAAGGTAGGGGATGTCGTTGAGATCCGTGTACCTTCCGGCTTGATGACGTTTGAGATTATGGATATTTCAATTTAAAAACAGAAAGACGTATGGCAACTATTTTCAGTAGAATCGTGGCGGGTGAGATCCCTAGCCACAAGGTTGCGGAAGACGATGAGTTTTTTGCTTTCCTCGATATCAATCCGGTAGCCTTGGGGCATACCTTGGTAATTCCCAAGAAGGAGGTCGATTATATCTTTGATATCGATGATCCGATGCTGGGACGGATGGTAGCTTTCGCTAAACGGGTAGCTCGTGCCCAAGAGACCGCTATCGAGTGTAAGCGTGTAGGGTTGGCTGTCATGGGCTTGGAAGTGCCCCATGCGCATATCCATTTGATTCCTATCACGAAGGAGTCCGATATGTATTTCGGCGGGAAGAAATTGGCTGTAAGCCAAGAAGAATTGGCCGAGATCGCCGCTAAGATTAGAAAAGAATTCAAATAATTGAATATAATTTTTTAATTATAAAAAATTGGTTATATTTGTACCCGCTGTTTTATGCGTGACAATATCATGCAAAGGGGACAGCAAATCATTAATATGATTCATTAGTGGTTTTTACTCATAAATTTGTTAACCTTAGAAGAAAGGCCCCTCTGTGACAGAGCGGCCTTCTTTTTTTAAACACACAATAAACATTATAAACTACTAAATCTATATCTTCATTTTACGCCTTCGGATAAGGTTAAGGGAGCCAAACGGCATTCCTGTTCCAATCGTGTACACCGTTCCAATAATTATGCCAGTCATATAGCATACCGGATTGATGGATATATACACCACATAATATAAAGGAGATAAGCCATAAGGCTAATAATATCCATCTTGCTTGCGTCGGTAAGGGGCGTACCTTGAATAATTGGCTGCAAATAGCGTATATCAAGGAGAATATGGGGATACCGATGAATAAGATTGTCCCTATGCATCCCATGATTGCCATTGACAACGGTGCTCCGTTTATCAAGTCCGCTCCGAACGGAGAGAGGTTATAGATGAGTCCGGCCCCACCCATGAGCAACGCGAATGTTACGACTACCAGAATGAATACGACTAGTACTAGCGGTGGCAACAGGAAGATTCCGGCCAATATGATGAAAAACTTCAGGATGAACCCGATGACCAGAACGAAAACATCCGCCAGCTTTTGGAAGAAGTTCCTCGGCTTATCCGAGCTGATAAAGTCGTTCACGTTATTGCTGACTTTCTCGAATCCATCTGTCACGGTCTTTCCGATATTCTCCACCGTCACGCTTTGTCCGCGCATCTCGAGTTTCTCGGTCGCCGTACGTGCCATCGGTACGATGATCCACAACAAAAAGTAAAGCGGAACCGTGATTCCATAGAAGAACATCAGAAGGAAAAGCACGATACGTACGGCAGTCGGGTCCCAATCCATGTAGGCGGCGAAACCTCCGGCGACACCTCCCAGAATACGGTTATCCGGGTCACGCATCAAGCGTTTCTTGGTCGTCTGGGTATGAGTCTCCTGTTGTTGTGCCCGGTAATTATCCTCGTGGTCGGTGCTTTTCTCTTCCTCCTCGAAAATCTCTTCCGGCTTACCCATCCGTTTGATCACTTCCTCTACCTGCTCGATCGTGATGACCTCGTAGCCTAAGCGGACACGCTCGTTAAGAAGTTCCGAGATACGCATCTCGAAATCATCCATGATCTCATCCGAACCCTCTTCTTTGCGGAAGTGGATGCGCAGGTTAGACAGATATTTGTCTAATAATTGGTATGCGTCTTCGTCAATGTGGAAAACTGTGCCTCCCAGATTAACAGTAAGTGTCTTCTTCATCACTCTTTCGTTTTAATTGTTTCTGATGTGGTTTATTGTATCATTTAGTTCCTGCCATGAAGCCTCCAGCTCGCCGAGGAATAGTTCTCCTTTCTCGGTCAGTTGGTAATACTTGCGTGGCGGTCCTTGCGTAGATTCTATCCACTGATAACTTAATAGCTCGCTATTTTTTAGTCGGGTTAAAAGAGGATATAAAGTGCCTTCCACAACGATCAACTTCGCTTCTTGTAACTTCTGAATGATATCAGAGGTGTAAGCGGGTTCCTTTTTGAGAAGCAGGAGGATGCAATATTCCAGCGTCCCTTTCCTCATTTGTGATTTTACGTTCTCTGCATTCATCTCTTTTAATTTTATGCTACAAATGTATGTATTACATATGTACTATGCAATACATGCTACTATGAATTATTATTATTTAACCGAATACTTGCACAAAAAGAGCAATTATGTGTAAAAAAAGGACTGATGTCGTGTCTTTTAGAAGAGAAAAGCGTACTTTTGCGGTATCAATTCAAAATAAGGAATTATGATTTATTATCATTTCGCCGAGTTAATACACCGTCAGGCAGAGAAATATGGGAACCGTACAGCGTTGAAACATAGAGATAACGCTACGGGGAAATGGTTGAAGATTTCTTGGAGGGAGTTTTCCGATAAGGTTATGCTTACGGCCAAGGCGATGGCTGAGTTCGGGATAAAGGTACAAGAGAATATCGGAGTTTATTCCCAGAATATGCCTCAGTGTTTATATACGGACTTCGGTGCGTATGGTAACCGGGTGGTTTCCATCCCGATGTATGCGACGAATTCTCCGGGACAAATCGAGTACATCATCAATGACGCTAAGATCCGCACGTTGTTCGTGGGTGAGCAATTGCAGTATAATAACGCTTTCAAGGTACAGAAGGACTCTAAGTATTTGGAGCGTCTGGTTGTCTTTGATCCGGCGGTCAAGATGAATCCGGAAGATAAGACGTCCATTTATTTTGATGATTTCTTGCGCTTGGGGGATAACGCGCATGCGGAGAGCACGGTGAAAATACGTATGACGGAAGCCGTTCCGGAGGATCTGGCTACCATTATATATACGTCCGGTACGACAGGTGAGTCGAAAGGCGTAATGCTTCCTCATTCTTGCTATCTGGAGGCGATGCGGATACATGATGTACGTCTGCCTCTGGTAACCGACAAGGATCTATCCATGAGTTTCTTGCCAATGACTCATATCTTCGAGAAAGCTTGGTGCTATTATTGTCTCCATAAAGGGGTTACGATCGCTATCAACCAAGACCCGAAAATGATCCAGAAGACATTGCCGGAGGTTCATCCTACCTTGATGTGCAATGTGCCTCGTTTCTGGGAGAAGGTGTATGCGGGCGTGCATGAGAAGATCAACTCCGCCTCTCCGGCCATGAAGAAGATTTTCTTGGATGCGATCGAGACTGGGCGAAGGTATAATCTGGAGTATAAGAATAAAGGTATTCCGGCCCCGTGTAGTCTGAAGTTGAAGTTCCAATTTTACAATAAAACGGTTTTTACCTTATTGAAGAAGGTATTGGGTATTGAGCGTGGACGGTTTTTCCCGGTGGCGGGCGCTCCGTTATCGGATACGATTAATGAGTTCTTGCAGTCTGTGAATATCCCGATCGCTTATGGCTATGGACTGAGCGAGACGACGGCTACGGTTTGTTTCTACCCGGAGATCGGATTCCAGTTTGGTTCTATTGGTGAGGTAATGCCGGGAGTTCAAGTGAAAATAGATCCGGGGAATAACGAGATCTTGGTGAAAGGCAAGACCGTGATGTCCGGGTATTATAATAAACCGGAGGAAACGAGGAAGGCTTTCACCGAGGATGGTTTCTTCCGTACCGGCGACGCTGGTCGTTTGGAGGGTAATACGTTATTCTTTACGGAACGAATCAAGGATTTGTATAAGACTTCAAACGGAAAATATATCGCCCCGCAAGCGATCGAGATGGTGATGAGCGGTGATAATTATATCGAGCAAATCGCTGTTATCGGCGATCAACGTAAGTTCGTGAGCGCCTTGATCGTGCCGGCTTATCCATTGTTGGAGAAGTATGCCGGGGAAAAAGGCATCTCGTTCGAGAGCCGGGAGGAGTTGGTGAAGAACAAGGATATCATTCGTTTCATCGAGGCTAGGGTAGAGGAGCACCAGAAGAACTTGGCTTCTTACGAGAAGATCAAGCGCTTTACCTTGTTGCCGGAACCCTTCATGATGGGATGCGAGCTGACGGATACGCTAAAGTTGCGCCGTCCGGTCGTATTGCAGAAGTACGCTACCGAGATAGAGGCGATGTACGAGGAATAACGAGTTTGTCGGCTATCAACTATTTCTTATCTTCGCGGTAAATTTAAAAAAGAAAAGAACATATGATCACATCAGACCAACTACATGACGTGTTGGAGCGCGATAAGGCGCTGAGGGGGTATCTTTGACATCGATAGCAAGACCATTCAGTTAGAAGAGGAGGAGCTACGTACGCAAGACCCCGGTTTCTGGGAAGACGCCAAACGCGCGGAAGTCCAGATGAAGAAAGTAAAGGAGCTAAAGAAATGGATCGAGCTTTACGGTGAGGTACATGCGGCGGCTGAGGAGCTAGAGTTGGCTTACGAATATGTAAAGGAAGAGATTATCACCGAGGAAGAGGTGGACGCGGCTTATAAGAAGGCCCTTCATTTACTGGAAGACTTGGAGTTCCGCAATATGCTTCGTGACGAGGCCGATCAAATGAGCTGCGTGCTCAAGATCAACTCGGGTGCCGGTGGTACCGAGAGCCAAGATTGGGCTTCCATGTTGATGCGTATGTATCAGCGTTGGGCTGAGAATAACGGTTATAAGATCTCTATCGCCAACTATCAGGAAGGGGATGAGGCCGGTATCAAGACGGTTACGATCGATATCGAGGGCGATTACGCCTATGGCTATCTAAAGAGCGAGAATGGCGTGCATCGTTTGGTACGTGTATCTCCTTACAACGCCCAAGGTAAACGAATGACCTCTTTCGCCTCCGTATTCGTCACCCCGTTGGTGGATGATACGATCGAGGTAAAGGTAGAGGCGGCGGCTATCTCTTGGGATACGTTCCGTTCGGGCGGCGCCGGAGGACAGAACGTGAACAAGGTGGAATCCGGAGTTCGCTTGCGTTATCAGTTCAAGGACCCGTATACAGGCGAGGAAGAAGAGATCTTGATCGAGAATACCGAGACTCGCGACCAACCCAAGAACCGTGAGAACGCTATGCGTCAATTGCGTTCCATCCTTTACGATAAGGAGTTGCAGCATCGTATGGCCGAGCAGGCCAAGGTGGAGGCCGGAAAGAAAAAGATCGAGTGGGGTTCGCAGATCCGTAGTTACGTATTCGATGACCGTCGCGTAAAAGACCATCGTACGAACTACCAGACTTCCGACGTGAACGGTGTGATGGATGGAAAGATCGACGATTTCATCAAAGCATACTTGATGGAGTTCGCCGGAGAAGAAAGTGCGGAAAAATAAGTTTTTCCCTTTAACATTTGCATATCTCGATAATAAATCGTAATATTGCACCCGATTTCAGAGCCTAGCTCTGAACAGGTCCTATAGCTCAGTTGGTTAGAGCACCTGACTCATAATCAGGGAGTCCTTGGTTCAAGCCCAAGTGGGACCACTACTTGATAATTAAGCAGTTACAATGAAGGTTGTAGCTGCTTTTTTTATGCCCTGTGACGTTTTCGTGACGCAACAAATGTTAAATTTTCGTCTTCTGCATTTGTTTTTGGTTGTACTTCTCCTACTTTTGGACTTTATATTTTATTAGATTGAATTAGATTTATGGCAAAAGTGTGTACTGTAGAAACGAAAGTGAAGCTTTGTGGATTGTATGTCAGAGAACCGTTTGACTATATTTTTGACGAAGAGGATTACAATCTGTTTCTGCGAACATTCGACCTTCCAGAGTCTCTTATGGAATATAGGAAGTACCTTTATATATATGGTGCTTTTATAAGACATCAATCACATAAGTGTAAAACATCAGAGATGCAAGAAGAATTCCGACAACAAGATAGAGATGCTCTATGCTGGAGAAGAATGTTGGAGCAGTTAGAAAAGTTCTTTTTAACTTCAAAGCCTTATGTATATAAGATACAATCTTCAAAACAGTCGAAAAACGAAAAGCTGTTTCTTGGCAATGAAGAACGTTTTCAGGACACGGTGATAAAATTCCTGATAGAAGAGATATGTGCTTTTGAGAATGCCCGGCAAGATGGTCAGAAGACTCGTCCAGAAGATGTTAATTTGGAAAGAATACAGCTACAGCTTGCGGCAGCTCGTGAAATAGATTATGAACTAAATGGTACAAAAAGAGGATTTTCAACACCTTTGGAGTTATTAGCAAGCCAAACAACAATAAGGGTTTTGTCTTATTTAGTAAGATTAGACTGTTTGTTTACTGATGTATCATATTCACGGATAATCGATGTGCCACTTACAAAAGAAGACTATTTATTCATTTATCGCTATATAGATTATTTTGACCTGTTGGCTTATAAGAAAACAGCTAATACAACTACTCCTGAAAAGTTGATAAGGCAGAGATTGAAATCATTCCCTCAAGGGAAAAAAATATTAGATGGATTGTTGGGTTTAGAACAAAAAATTAATGAGATTGCTATTTATCTCAAAGAAGCAAATGCTAGGTTGAAATATTGAATAAAATATTATTCAAATCAGTCTTCCTGTGAATCCATTGCATTCCTATTGATAGTCCGGTAAGTTTGTGCCAGCAAATCAAACTTAATATAGAACATAATATGAATGCACAAACATTATCCGATTTGAAAGACAAACCGTTATTTACTTTAACGGTCGAGCAGTTCTTGGAATTGCAGCAATCAGTTCCGGTGAAAGATAGTAGTACTAAAGCTGATGATATGCCACCCAAAATAATTGGTATAGAGGAGGCTGTTAAACTAACTGGCTATAAGCGAGCTACCCTTTACCGTAAAACATCTACGGGAGCAATACCTCACTTCAAAAGAAATGGGAAAATCCTATTCCTGCGTGAAGAGTTAGAAAATTGGCTCTTGGCAAATAGGAAAGAGACTACAGAAGAGGCTTTAGTTCGTTTGGATGAAAGTTTTCTACAGAAAAGACGGTGAGGATTGATTGAAGGGATATGGAAAAGAATAAATTTTTGCGCATAGGAACAGTCTATTACAAAGTAGTGGAGTTGCCTTTGCCTAGTGGTGATACGAAAACTGAAAGAAAAGTTTGGACTTATGAGACTATACGTCAGGATTATGGGAAAGATTATATAGCCCAAATCCCCAAGTATGATGGGTTCTGTATAATTCCGTCTCATCTTGATTATAAACCAGTGATAGGTGAGTTCTTAAATTTGTACGAACCGTTAGAATGTTTGCCAATAGAGGGAAACTGTCAAGTTACACTTGGTTTTATCAGGCACATCTTTGGGGAGCATTATGAGTTAGGGCTGGATTATATGCAGCTTCTTTACATGAAGCCAATTACAAAGCTGCCAATACTAGTACTTGTTTCTAAGGAGAATAACACAGGAAAGTCTACTTTTCTAAATTTATTGAAAATGATTTTTGGTAAGAACATGACATTCAATACGAATGAGGATTTCAGAAGTCAATTCAATTCTGATTGGGCAAACAAACTGATTATTGGTGTTGATGAAACGCTCTTGAACCGGATGGAAGACACCGAGCGTATCAAGAATTTAAGTACAGCCTTTACCTATAAGATAGAAGGTAAAGGGAAAGACCGGGCTGAGATAGAGTTTTTCGGAAAATTTGTTTTCTGTTCCAACAATGAGGAGAATGCATTGTATATTTCTCCGGGGGAAACCCGTTTTTGGGTACGTAAAATTCACCCTTTAACAAATGGCGATCCTTTATTCTTACGTAAGCTCAAAAGTGAGATACCTGCATTCTTATACTTCCTTAAAAACAGGGCTTTATACACAAAACAGGAGTCAAGGATGTGGTTTCGGTTGGATTTATTCCAGACAGAAGCCTTGAAACGAATGATTTCTTACAATCGAAATAAAACTGAGTGCGATTTGCGAGAAATGATGCTGGAAATAATGGAAACGCTGAATATTGACCATTTTGAGTTTGCACTTATTGATTTACAAAGACTGTTCCCTTATTTCTCGAAGCATTTGGAACATCAGCAAGTAAAGAAGATACTTCAAACGGTATGGAACCTAAACAAGACATCTAATTCCTTTTCGTATGAAACGTATGAGTATAACTATAATTCCGAAAGTGGTTATTCTTTGGTAAAACGTAAGGGAAGATATTATTCAGTGACGAAGGATTTTTTACTTGCTTTATGATGATACGATGACAGTAATGATATAATTGCCTTTGTATTAAGATATTGAAGGTCATCAATCCTGTCATCAACTGGTCATCTGTGATTTTGAGTGATGCTAAAACAATCGTTTGAATATGGAATAATTTGATGACCAATATGATGATGTTTTATTAGGTTGATTGATAGTCTTATATGCGATATAATCATCATTTCATCCAATCATCACAAACTACACCTCTTCCTGTAGGCTCACTCTTTTTTCCCTAATGTTGAGTTTGGTGTAAAGAAATCAGAATATGGCTTTTGTGAATGAAGCAAGTTTATGTTTTCAGTACTGAAAACGTTCGAAATCCCGATGGTCAAACTAAAAATCATTGTTATGAGACAAGAAAAATTAAATGGCAGACCGCCAAAGGAACAACATAAGAAACGAAGTTATCAGGTCAATGTGAAACTTATGACCGAAGAGTATTATTACCTCAAATCGCAAGCCTCTAAAGCGGCTATGCCGATAAATGACTATGTTCGTAGTGCTATCCGAAGTAAGGAGGTGAGGCAACGGCTGATACCTGAGTTAAATCTGCATATCCGGGAGCTATGTGGTATGGCAAATAATATAAACCAATTAGCCAAGAAAGCTAATCAGGCAGGATTTACAACCGTGAGCTTAGAATGCTCTGTTTTTATGGAAATGATTGACGATATAATACAACGTATAAAGGATGATGGCAAAAATAACATGTGGGGGTGACTTTAGGGGTGCGGTTAATTATATTCTAGACGACAGGAAGCGAGCTGAAATAATTGGCAGTGATGGCTTGAGGCTGAGAGATAAGGAAAGTATTATTAGTAGTTTTACTATGCAGCAAGAGCTAAGACCTGATATATCAAAACCGGTATACCATATCTCTCTTGATTTTTCCGTACAAGATAAAGACCTTATTAATAATGGGTTTATAGATACTGTGGCACGGGAATACATGGAGCGCATGGGAATAAACAATACTCAATATTTTGTTGCCCGGCATTTTGACCGGGAGCATCCGCATGTACATATCTGTATAAACCGGATTGATAATGATGGGAAACTAATATCTACCAGTAATGACCGTAAACGAAGTACCCAAATCTGTAAAGAGTTGACACTGAAACACGGTTTATATATGGCAAGTGGTAAGGAGAATGTTAAACGGCATCGACTTAAAGAACCGGATAAAAGTAAATATGAAATTTATGATGCTCTTCGTACTATCCTGCCTTTATGCCAGAATTGGGATGAGCTAGCTTTGAGACTACAGGCAAAAGGCGTAGATGTTACTTTTAAGACCAAAGGTTCGACTTCGCAGGTTGAAGGGATACGTTTCACTAAAAATGGCATAACTTTTAGTGGTTCCAAGATAGACCGTATGTATAGTTATTCTAAAATCAATGCTTGTTTTAGTCAACAAATTGTTTCTATTGAGGAAGCTCAATCATTCTGTTCTCCCAGACAAAGCCAAGATAATATAAAACAAGAGTTTGCAAAACATGAACCTGTGGTAGGATTGCCTAAGTTTGGTGGTTTTGTGGCTGATGATAATTCACAAAAACGATGTAAAAAGAAAGGACAACAACAATGAAAGATATTGATATTGTGGCATCTATGTTTGAGGAGATTAAAAAGAGTCTTGAAAAGTTATCTAAGCAAAAGCCCTCTTCGCAACCAACTGCTGAGACTCTATCTGAAGATATTATATCCTTAAAAAAGATATTGAAGCTGATTTTTGACATGCAGACGAAGTTATATGAAGCACAGCAAGAACTACCCAATGCGCTAAAACAGTCAATTACGGTCAAAGTGCAGCAACCTAAATATTTCTGGTGGCTGGTTCTTGTCGGATTTTTACTGTCATGTTCAGTTTCCCTGAATTTCTATCAATGGTTAGCATAAATATACAAATGCCCCACAGAATTTTATCTATGGGGCATTTGTGGGGGAGGGGCTAAATATAGAGAAATCTGGTTAAGCATACGACTAAGGTATATATGTAGAAATACACTTATTTCAATGCTTTCAAAAGTTTGTTGCCATCGCTGGAGAAGAGAAAGGAGGCTTTGCCTTCCTGACGGGTTCTGAGCCTTGGGTTCATGAGTGATAGTTTACAATCTACGATTTTGGCAATAACATCATTGGGATTTCTGCTATCATAGCAGCTTGCATAGTTTGCAGTCCAATTTTGGGCTTCTTTTAATCTGTTTTGAGCTTTTTCCAGTTCGGGCTTATATTTTTTTAGTAGCGTTTCAGCTACCAGCCCCCCTTTTGCCTGTTGTTTAGCTATTTGAGCTTCATAATGTTTGATGTCATTATTGGCAGTTTCAATTTTCGCGGTTTTTTCACTGGCAAAGCGACTGTTCAAAACCTCGATACTATCGCCTACTGTATAATCTTTTTCAGTGAGTTCTGAAATACGCACATCAAGGTTAGTCCGGACACCGTTTTTAATCTCTACGTAGTCTGTAATCATTTTCTTATAATTACTCTCGCCATTTTGTGCATAACATGAAATAAGACAGGCAAGCAAAGCTGCTATTGATAATAATCGTCTCATATTTAGTTGAGTTTGAATTTGTTTTTGAGTGGATAAAGAGCCTCTGTTAGAGCCATGAATTCTCTGAAATTCTTTGGCATTGAGTCAAATATAGGTGGAGTGCCATAATTGTCAAAGTCTCCAATCTGAACCGGATGTAAATTGATAGGATACTGACGGTGTACGGACTCCAAAGCCAAAATATACTGAAAAGTATTGAAGCGGCGTTCTATTGTTTTGCTGTCAGGGTCAGTTTCAATCCCTTTAAGGCATAGATATACATCATGTACAAGATGGAATATTGACACAGCGAAATAGGACTGCTCGGTATTTGTAATGACAATAACATCATCTGAGAGCCAAGCTTCCAAAAGGTGATTTGGGATTTTGTCGGTTGTTAGATTGGGATTGTCGATAATCAGTTTAAAGCTTTCCTCGTAAAGTTTTACTAAGTCTCTCATTCTTCTTTGGGCTTAATTGTTTGTAAACATTTCTTGTTCACGTAATCCCAAAAGAAATGGTACGGGACTTAGCTTATCCGTACTGTAGGCACTGGTATACCCGTCAAACATGATAAGCAAGCCCGTACCATATAACAGCACGGGCGTTGCACATATCATCTTGTTTGACTTTAAAATTACCAGTTTTACAGTACAAGATTTTACGCGAACGCAAAATTAATATGTCTTTTCGGATTTCTCCGAATTTTATTCCAATGCAAATATATGAAAAGTCGCTCAATTCTAAATCCAAGGCGTGTATATTTTTGAGCAGAAGGTAGTGTGTTCAGAATTTAGTTTGTATCTTGTGGGCTGGTATAGAATAGCTTGTGATGAATATTGTAGAGTCTGATAAGAAAAAAGTAGTAGTCTGTGGCGATATACACGGAGAGTTTGAAACGTTAGTTTACAATCTGAAAATTAACAATATAACAGACTCTTTGATTATTGTTGCCGGAGATTGTGGTTTTGGCTTTCATAAGGCGAGCTATTATGATATGTTATATAAACGATTAGCTCCCAAACTAAGAACGCAAGGGAATATAATATTCTTTGTCAGAGGTAATCATGATGACCCTGATTATTTTGATGGAAAGACCTTTGTCAAAAAGTATATGAGGTGTGTAGCTGATTATACAGTCGTTTCCGTTGCAGGACGTAACATCTTATGTGTCGGTGGTGCAATCTCTATAGACCGTGAGCCACGTCTTCGGGAGATGGAGCTTAATCGTATCTTGGGAAAAGACAAGCAGCCATTGTACTGGAAAGATGAGGCTCCAGTTTTTCTTCCTGATGAGATTAAAGAACTAACTCAATCAGGAATAAAGATTGATACAGTGGTAACTCATACGGCTCCTGATTTTTGTGAGAAGCGGTCAAAGTCGGGCTTAACAGAATGGGTGAAGCTTGACCCATCTCTTTTGAATGATATTGCGTTGGAGAGATTGAGTATGACTTCTCTTTATGATGAATTGATAGGAAATGGACATATTTTACAAAAGTGGTATTATGGACATTTCCATAATACCACTTTTGTAATCATTGACAGGGTATCGTTTGTAATGCTTAATATTCTAGAATTTGAATTATTATCTTGAATTAACTTTCCTGTAATATACTTGTAATGTGTGAATTAGACATGTTTTAATATGGCATAGTGGGTTTTATATTAGTGATACCTGATGAAGAAGCTGCTTTAATTATGAGACTTGTTTATGGGTATTGTTAATATAAAGGTGAAAGGTGTATGCTATTATCTTCTTCCCATATACTTTTGAGGGTTTTTAAATCTTTATCTTCATTGAATAGAGTTATTTGAGGTCGAACTTGACATAAATATTTTCTATTTTTAGAGAAATAATTTAATTTATCATTGATTCTGCCAAAAGATGCTTGGAACAAACAAGCTCCAACGGTTAATTTTATAGCACTTTTGTTTGTGTTGATAAGTTCTAAAGATATGCATCCACAATAGCCTGGTTGTAAGGATGAAGATATACTTAACCCTAATCTTGAATAAGAACTACGCATACTTAATACTGCAAATATGTCTTGTGGTAGTTTTATGTATTCTAGGCTTGAAGCAAGAACCGTTTGATTTGGATGCAGCAAAAACGTTTCTCCTACTTTTCTTCTTGTTTCCTGAAAAAAAGTATCAACAGAACCTGATTTTTCATAATTCAACGAAGCGTTAATAAAAGCTTCACGTCCTTGTATAGAGACTAAAAAATCAGTTCCTAACCTGAAATCAATAGAGATGCCATTGATTTGAGAATTGTCCAAAAGTGGTCGGATTATTAGACTTTTACTGGTTAATAACTCTTGTATTTCTTTTTCACCTAAATATGAGCTAACGGTTGATGTGTTTTCCATTTTTTCACAATTAAATAATTGTTTATTGATTTTTCTATTAGATTATTAATGATCTGATAAATTATTGAGGGGTTTAATGACTCCCGCATGTTATTTTTAATCTTAAAATCATCCTGTCTGTTTAACCATATATTCCATCCTTGATAAAATAAGCTGTGTAGTTGTTCTTTATGTATAATCTCATTAGGTATAAGATTTAATAGGTCGTCAGGAGAGATGTCAATATATCGTAGTAAAAGATCTTTGTTAGTTTGCTTCTTTATTTCTCGAATGAATGTATTGAGTACAAATCCAAACTTATGGTGATCAGATAAGAATTCTTTAATAAACAAAACTCTGTTAGATGTCGCAGGGTGAGTTTCAGATATCCCATTTTTTCCTGCAATATATTCCAAATAGTAGAATGACGATTCTCTGATATACTGAGCAGCAAATATGTCAGCAAAATACTCTTTTATATGATTTTGCAAAATTGCTTGTCTGTATGGCTCCGGGTAACGTGAATCTGAAATATATGGGAAATATTTTTGACAATCAACTTTATCTTTATTTGCCCATAAAATACTCTTTATTGGAGGATAAATGTTTTGAACCTGATCAATAAAATGTCCTAATTCATGATATAAAACGGCATTGCATAAATAATCGTTTGACAAATGTTGAGGCAGATTTATTTGTACAAGCTTTTTGTCAAATATTATATTAAATCGTGTTTTGATGATAGTGTATGGACCGGATACAACCAAATATGGATTGAAGCTATATTGGTTATATGATGTGACAATAATATAATTATTACACTTGTCTATCCATTCATTCATTGCAACTTTTAGACATTCTACAATTTCGTAGGGCACACAATTGACTGTACTATTGTTTAAAAATTGAAGGCTTAAAATGAAAAAATCAATAACTTCTTTTAATTCTTGTTGTTCTGTTGGAGACTGCAGATCGAAATTAACTTTCTTTAAGCATGAAAATAATTCGGACAAATTATTATGATAATTCTGCTTTTGAGCATCGGAATAGCTATTGTATTTTGATATTTTCCAAGCTTTTACTAATTGAGAGAAGTGTAGTTTTAAAAACTGAGAATTTATCATGCCATACAAAAATCTAAATTAGATTCAAAAACTGATAGTAAATTATAATAATCTTTGTTTGATAGATTCTTTGGATCTTCAATGTCTTCTAAGAAAACAAAACCTTTTTCATTCAAAAAAACGATCAGAGGATATCTTTCTTTATCAATTGTATATAGAGACTTTTTACCCCTAAGTAAATCAATAGCATCAACAACGACTTTAGAAATTTCATCTCTATAGCCATCATATCCATCTAAGGTTCTGAATAAGAGTATCTTAAAAACCTCTATGCGATGTTCTTCTATGGACTGTGCGAAATACATAATTTCTAATTGTTTATATGATTGATTGCGCAAAAGTAATAATTTTATTGGTGACATGTGCTAAAATAGATATGCTATATGACATAAATCTACCATATGTTACTTCTTATGTATAACATATGAGAGTTGATCATTGTTTCTTCTCTATTGAAAATGGATAGTTAAATGATTGATAATTTGATTGCTAAATACTGGCTGCAATGATAGAGTCTATATTGGCTTGAAAGATAATATTCTTAAATATGAATTTGTAAATACTTGTATGTTAGCTTGGTAGCCTGTTTTTTGGCTTTCGCCACTTCATCCGCCCCAAACGACTCTAGATGCACCTTCGTTATCTCCGTATTAGAATGATGAAGCCCTGTGCTTACAATATCAATAGACTTTGTCTTTGAAAATAGGCGAAGGTAGAGCTATGTCGGGAAAAGTCTTGAATACCTTCTGGAAATCCCATAATGGCAGCTATTTCTTTCAAATACTGGTTGAGTTTTTTGCGTTTATTTTCATTATCTAAGATGTCTCAATTATATCAAGGGCTACATCCAAGCTAATTTTTGTAATATATCTAGGTTTCCGATTGTTTTGAGTCCTTTTCAACTGGCAACTTGAAATCATCTTCCACACTAAAAAAGACATTTCCATCCGTGGTTTGCGCAGAAATAACAATTCCACGAAAAGGATTATTTTCTACATCAATAACCACTCCATTTATCCATGTCTCACACATTGTAAGATAGGGAGAAATTAATACAGAATCACCAATTTGTAACATTTTGCTGACTGATTTTTATTAAGTTAATAACAACCTAGTAAAATATGGTTCTATTTTTTTGAGAATGCAAGGCATTTGGACTAAGTAACTCTTACTTGGAATAACTTTGTCATGGTATGCCTAGTATCACAAACTCTACGGATACTTAGAAACATGTTTAGACTTCTTCTGACAGTCTCTAACTCTGGGGGCGAAATTGCTAATTTCTCAACAACTTACCAAAAAAGAAGCGAATAATTCTTCAACCTAATAAGTTATTTGTTGCTTTTGCCACTTCATCCGCCCCAAACGACTCCAGATATACCTTCGTAATCTCCGTATTCGAATGATGAAGCCCTGCGCTTACAATATCAATAGACTTTGTCTTTGAAAATAAGCGCATGGCAAAGCTATGTCGGGCAAAATATGTACTGAGGTCTTGAATACCTTCTGGAAATCCCATGATGGTAGCCATTTCTTTCAGGTACTTGTTAAGTTTCTTGCGTTTGTTTTTCTTGAAATCATTCAGTTCTGCAGGAGACATATCTTCTTTAGTGATAATAGGCAATAGATACCCGGTAGCCGGAGTGCCAAATTCCTCATTAAGCAAATAGTCAATTTGAGATTGAATGTCCTCATTGATTTGTATCTCAATCGGCTCTTTTGTTTTGGAGCGAGTATAAGTGAAATAACGAATAGGCTTCCCTTGTCTGTCGAAGCCAGACTTTATATCTGTCAATTTGATATTAGCCATATCTGTGAAGTTGATACCACCACAAAAGAAAGAGAAAAAGAAAAATCCTTTGCTGCGTTGGTGTGGCACTGTCTCGAATTCGAATTCATAGAATGCTTTTAGGTACTCAAAAGGTATGTAACGTTTTCTTGTATTAGTCTTTACCTCTTTCGCTAAACCGAATGTGTCTTTTCCGGTACGTGTTCCGTATTGGTTGCTGAAAGGGTAAGTTTCAGGGCTACCAACATTTTCTTTGATGGCACTATTTAATAATGTACGCAAGGCACGTAGGTTAACCCCGATGCCACCAACTTCACGACCGGAGTTTCTTTCATTTTCGAAGAAGCGAGAAACATACTCATAATCGATGTCTGGGAATAATCTTTTACTAAAGCCCTTGTCGAACTTTTTCAGACATACGTGAAGGTCTTCAAAAGTAGAGGCTGTTCCATGACGATTACTTACTTTCAACTTATCGATATGGGATAATAGGTACTTTTCAACGGTACTGGATTTCAGAACTACAAACAACCGCTCCTGTATCATCATATTTGTGAAGGGTATGCGCCTACGCTCATAGTCATCCACGATGGATAGGAGTTCTGCCGTTTTCTTATCCAAGTACATGTTGTTTACTTCCCGGTTTGGGTGAAGTTCGGAAAGAAACTTTTTCTTATCTTCTCCGGTTAGCTTTTGCTCCTTAATGATATTCCGGGCAGTTTCGTCATCTACAAATCTTTCTTTATTTGCATCCCATTGCATTTCTGTTGCACTGAAGGGTAAGCTGATAAGCAGACGTTGACCGTTATACCGCAAGACGAGCGACACGGCATATCGACCGTTTGCCCGCTTCTGATAGAGTTTGAACTTAAAACCTTTTGTCGCTGTATTTCTTCTCATTGTATATCTTCCTGACACTTAAAAAAAGCGTGACGTTTCCGTGACGTTTTTGGTGATTTTGTATACCCCGTGACGTATCCGTGACGGAATAAATGCAACTAAATCAAATGAAATATAAATTGTAATCGATTGATTTACAATGCAAAGCTAAATATATTGTATGAGATAACATACAGTAAAAAGGTTAATTTCTCGGTCTCATAATCAGGGAGTCCTTGATTCAAGCCCAAGTGGGACCACGATGGATGATCGCTAAATAACTGGATAAAGGTTGTTTAGCGATTTTATGTTTGAACTGACGAAAGAAGAATATGCTTCTTTGAGGACGCAATTTGCGACCTCAAAGAGTCGGGGAGGAACTCGCTACATGCCTTTCGCTTTTACGGAGCATGGCGTTGCCCAACTTTCTTCTGTGTTGGTATGCAGCTAGAGCTAATCAACCAGACTCTGGCGGAATTGCAAACACAAAAGAAACTGTCGGATAAACCTCGTAATCCGATCGGGTTCGTCAAACCTTAAAAAAGTGTCGGTGATCGGGCTTGACGTGATGTTGCATGAAGATCTTTTTTCACCGTGGAGAAAAAACGTTTTCATCACGGTGAAAAACCTTTTTCATCACGGTGGAAATACATTTTCATCACGGTGAAAAAATGAATTACTCCCAGTCGTAGTCCTCATAGTAGGCATCGAATTCTTGACAACTGTCTGCTTTGCATCTTTTAAGTGTTTCGAGAACGAATTGTTGCTCGGTAGGTAAGAGCGGACGGGTTCCCTTGCGGGCACGGTAATAAGTGCTTTGGCCGAAATGAGAGATCAGATACTTGCTGACCTCTTGCATCTGCTTGTAGGGAAGACTATCTAGGATGTTTATGAACCCCATCGCATAACGGGTCTTTTTATTGGAACGGTAGTAAGGGCAATCCCCCGTGAGGCTTGCCAAGCG
Source organism: Parabacteroides sp. AM17-47 (assembly GCF_003434625.1). Classification (NCBI taxonomy): domain Bacteria; kingdom Pseudomonadati; phylum Bacteroidota; class Bacteroidia; order Bacteroidales; family Tannerellaceae; genus Parabacteroides; species Parabacteroides sp. AM17-47. Next base: position 26,077 of record NZ_QTLI01000014.1, on the reverse strand, counting down.
TTTGGGGCTGATGATAGTCCAGCACTCAACGTCGTCTGGAGCGCTTACCTCCGCTATTTGCCTAAGGCAGGTGGCGGCGTTCGGGCACTGGCGGTTCAAGCATAATGAGTATCGAGAAGGCACATTCGCGAAATCGAGTTTTTCTTCCATGGTAATAAGATGTATAATGAAAGCCCTTAGCTGAAACGCTTATCATGCGATGGATACGGACGGCTAAAAGCTAAGAATGTTTTATATATTGTTGTTGGTAGGTTAGGACTTGGAGGCGTTTCCCTCTAACTCGGCGATGCGTTGCTCCAGTTCCTTGATCTTTTCTTGATCGGCTTTAAGTAGACGCTCATAGAGTTCGGTGATTTTGTCGATTGGGTTAACGTGATAGGTTGTCTCAAAGTCGTTATCGTTTTCATCATAGGAAGAATTGACACTACCAACATTCGCCCCTTTTTCAATCGTGTTGGTGCTATTATTCTCAATATAGATACTCATCGGCTCCTCCATCGTTTTCAGATCTTCGAGCGATACGCCTGTGATCTCCGCTACTTTTTGCAGGATCTCATCGCTTACGATTTTGGTGCTTTCGATTTGGGATAATCGTTGTTGGGACATACCCAATAGATCCGCTAAAGTTTTTTGCACTAAACCTTTCATCCTACGGGCGGAGGCGATGTTATGCCCGTGATGCACTCGTTGGCTTGTTCCTGTATTCTCTGTTCCCATATCTTCTTGATTTTAATTTTCAACAAATATACGAAGGATATGTTCATGTCGGGTAGCCGGAATTAAATTTCTATCGATGAAAGAAGTAAATACTATTCGGGGACTAGTGGATACTAACGTTACGGATTTGCGGACCTTCTTATTTCTCTGTTCTTTTGCATCGTATTCATAAAATAAATATGGGGCACGTACAGAGGTGAAGGGGGATAGCCGAAGACAGACAATATGCTTGCCAGCTGAGAGGCTGGCAACGTTGTCTGTTGAGCTTGCCTTAAATGCGGTGATGTCCCTTTAGAGAAACGCCGCCGCCCTCGTGAATATGGAATGAAAGGCTTGGTTGATCAGGCCCGGATCGATACGGGAGTGTGTCGGGAAGGGGATTTGATGGGAGTAAGCGAACGGGAAATCCAGCTCTTCCAATATCTTGCCGGACGCTTTTCCTAAAGCCTTGATCACCCCGCCAGTAGGCATAACGATATCTTTTTTCAATGAGATCGCCCGAATACGATCGCAAGCCCGTTGGAAGAACGACTCCCGGTAATCTCGTAACACATCCTCACGTACCATGGCCTTAAAGGCTTGCTCCAGAAAATCATTCTTGAACGAGGTGGGAAGCGTACGGTTCTCCAAGAAATCATGCCGGAAGTAATGGCGTACCTTGGCGAACGCCTCCTTGTCCATGATATCACGGGCGTTGCCATCCATCTCACTGAAGATGGAGCCACCGCAAAACATGAATAAACGGGTGTCCGTAAACATCTTGTCCGGATTCGCTAATAACAAGACCTGCGAGAGTAACGCCCCGATGGAATAAGCGAATAAGTTGATGGACGTATCTTCCTTGAACAAAGGATGCTCGCCGTTCTTGATCTCATGAACCAATTGCCACATATTATAAACGGACTCTCTGCCCGAGGCGTAAAAGCGTAACGGGTTTTGGGATAGCCGGCTGCTGAGGGCTACGTTGGCGAAGGTGGAGTTCGTCACGTTCGCTACCTCCTCCTTGCGTTTGCTTACCCAAGGGAGGATCGCACGGGGATTGGCCCATAATCCCGGGGTACGGTTCATATGGAAAGCGATCGGGAACAGGATGACCGGCTTACCGGTCGTATGGGTGAGGTATTCCGCCCATGTGAGGTATTTTTCCCAAGTCCGCTCGTTCAGGCCATGCAACAGGATAATCGCCTCATTATTCTTTTTACGTCCCGAGGGCGTGAATATGGCATACGAGAAAGATTTGTTCTCTTGGATACGATCGTCGGTCATCGGACAGAATCCGGTGGGGGTAAGTCCCTTCTGGAACTCGTCGATCTCGCTGGCGCCACGGGTCTGGGTGAAGCGAAACGGGATGATCTCCAGATGGCTCTCTTCCAATTCAGTCTTTTTGTCATAAGAGAAAAGACTGTTCAGTTGCTTAGTACGAAGTGAAATATCCATAATCCTCTGATTTTTTACTGCAAACAAACAATAGAAAAACATCTCTTCAAAATAAATGGTTTAAACGGGCTTTGTTGGGGACATAAAGTGTTATTTAGGGGTGAAATCTTTTATAGAGGGGTGAATTTCGTCTGGGAAAATGATTACATTTGTTCCAAAATAGAGGCAAAAAGATGGGAATGTGGGATCAAAAAATACCAAGTTACATATACGGTAAACAGAATATCGTGAGGCTGATTTTGTGGACGGCCTTGTTTGCGTTGGTGTTTATCAACATCTACAAGCCGTTTAGCTCCACCTCTTGGTACAAGGTCTCGGAGTTTAAGTTCTTCGTATTCTCCAGCTTGATTATCTTGACGGGAGTATTGGTGGTTGTCTTGAGCCGTATTATTCTGTTCCATTGGGGGAAGCGGCATGCTATCACGGTCCGGACCTATGCGATCTGGATCGTGCTGGAGATATTCTTCATGTCGCTTTTCTATACGATTTATACGTTGGTACTGAATCCGGAACGAGAATATATGGAAGTTTTTAACGATTCGGCGGTGAATACCAGTCTGGTTTTATTGCTCCCTTATTCCGTGCTGCACCTGTATTTCTCTTATAAAGAGAAAGAGCGACAATTGCGATTGTTGGAGGAGAACCAGACGGAAGCGGCGGTTCGGCAAAGCGTTTTCTCTTTCTATGACGAGAAGAACGAGTTGCGCCTTTCCGTGAAGCGAAGTAACCTGCTGTACCTTGAATCGGCGGATAATTACGTTTGTATCTGGTATCTGAATAAGGGGCAGCTCACGAAGTTTATGCTTCGCAACTCCTTGAAGGCGATCGAGGAAAGCCTCGCTGATACGAATGTGCTCCGTTGCCATCGTTCTTTCATGGTAAATTTCGACCAAGTGAAGGTGATCCGCAGGGAGAAGGAGGGCGTTTATTTGGAGCTGGGGATCGAGAAAGTACCCGATATCCCGATCTCCAAGACGTATAGCGAGAAGGTAACCCGCTGGTTCCAGACCTATTCTTCCTAGCGGGCTATTTCAATTCGATATTATTTTCTTTCGCGTATTGCGAGGGGCTCATGTTGAATTGCTTGGAGAAGGCCCGGCTGAAATAGGATTGCGAGTTGAAACCAACCGCCTCGGCGATCTCGTAAATTCTCATATCGCCTTGAAGGATCAACTCGGCGGCTTTCTTTAGCCGGCTGATCTTGATCAACTCGTTGGGCGTTACGTTCGATAGGCCGTTGATTTTACGGTAAAGGGTCGGACGGCTTAGATTCATCAAGTCCGCTATCATGTCCACGTCTAGGTTCACGTCGTTTATATGGCTGTCGATGATATCGTTCAGTTTCTTCAAGAACTTCTCGTCCGCCTTCGTGTAAGCCATGGATTTGATATTGGCAATCGGCGAGTTGAAATAATAGGCACGCATATTGCTCCGGTTGTTCAGCAGGTTCGTCACTTGGGTAAGCAATAGATCCATGGAGAAAGGTTTGTCGATGTAAGCGTCCGCCCCCAGCTCAAGCCCTTCCATGCGAGATTGTAAGGTGTTCTTAGCCGTCAAGAGGATGATCGGGATATGGCTGAACTCCAGATTAGTCTTTATCTTTTTCAATAAGGTGAAACCATCCATGACAGGCATCATGATATCGCTGATGATTAATTGGATGCCATATTCCTGAAGACGGGCAATCGCCTCCTCGCCATTACCGGCGGTGACAACATTGTAATGGACATTGATCTCTTGACCGATGAAATGGAGCATTTCGGTGTTATCTTCCACCACGAGAACCGTCGGGCGGGATTCTTGGGTGACATATTTCCGCTCGCTGGCAGGGTTGGTCAGGACCTCTGCTTTCTCTTCCTCTAGTTTTAATGAGTTCGGTTGGTTCACCGGCAAACGTAATCTAAAGATGATAAGCCCGGCCGGAGATTCCTCCAACGTCAACGATCCCTCGTGCATCTCCGCTAAAGAACGGGCCAAGGGTAGTCCGAGCCCGGTCCCGGATTTATGGATAGAGGAGTCATCCCGGTAGAAAGGCTCGAAGATCTTTTCTTTTATCTCCTCCGAGATGGGCTTTCCATCGTTCATGATATCGATCGTGAATCGCTCGCCATCTTGCGCCTCGAACCGAACGATGATCTTGCTTCTTGCGTATTTAATAGCGTTCGATAGGAGGTTGCTGAGTATCTTCGTGCAAGCTTCCTTATCGATAAAGGCGTAGAAAGATTTCACGTTACACTCGATAATCATTTGCAATGCCTCCTGCTCCGCCGTGTCGTGGAAACGCTCAAAGGTCTCTTGCATCAATGCAATGATGTCCGTATGTATGAAGTTTAGTTTATATCCCTCGATTTCCGTCTTCCTGAAATCCAGTAGTTGATTCACCAGATCCAGTAGCCGGTTTGCGTTTTTATCCACAATTGTCAGATAATTCTTTGCGCTGGGAGATAGCTTGATGTCCCGTGTTACTTTCTCCAGAGGACTTTTAATTAAAGTTAGGGGCGTACGTATCTCATGAGCGATATTGATGAAGAAATCAATCTTAGCTTGATAAAGCTCCTTCTCCTTTTCATTCTCGAACTCCTGTATTTTCTGCTGTATATTGGCCTTATTATGCCGGGAAATGATAAAGATCAGCAACACTACGCATCCGATAGCGATAATCCCATATAGGATTAACGCCTTGGTAGAGAGCCACCATGGGGGAAGGATCGTAATCTGGAACATCGCCGGCTCATCATTCCAAATACCGGACAGGTTCGCCGCCTTCACCTTGAACGTATAATTACCGGGCGGTAGTTTTGTGAAATAAACCCGGTTCTCGCCCACCACATGATACCATTTGGAACTTAACCCTTCCATGCAATAGGCGTATTGGGTGAGGTTGGGAGCTTGGTAGCTTAATGATGTGTAGTCGATGTAGAATGTGGACTGATTATGTTCTAAGGTGATTCCTTTTTTAAAAGTGATAGCCTCTTGGTGTAAGAAGTTATGATCTGGATCATTATAATTAATCTGTGATATATATACTTTCGGTTGAATGGAAAATTCTTGGATACTATTAGGTTGGAAGCTAATCATCCCCTTTAGTGTCCCAAAATATAATTTGTCATTATCTGTTTTTAAAGAAGAGTTATAATTGAATTGATTTGAAGTTAATCCATGTTCTTTTTTGAAGACTTTTATTTTATGGTTTTTAGGGTTGAGTCTTGCGAGGCCGTTAGCCGTACTGATCCACATGTTTCCTTTTTTATCTTCTTCAATACGGTAAATTACATTGCTAGGTAAGCCATCTTGCATATCGTATTTGGTCGTTTGTTGAGTACTACGGTCATAAATTTTGATTCCGTCACCAGTTGCGAACCATAAGTTGTTCTTACGATCTTCATAAATATTGTTTATTGTTCGGCTTGTATTTACTGTATCTAATTTAAATTCTCCGTGTTGGGAAGTAGCAGGATTATAATAATATAGTCCTTTACTCGATGTTCCAGCCCATATTACTCCATCATGATCTTCAAAAAGAGTTTGTATCCTACAATTATTAGGAAATTGGCTTAATTGCTCAAAAATGTCTTTTTGAGAATTATATTGATAGACACCAAGAGCGGTAGCTACCAGCAAATCATTGTTTTGGAGTTTATAAAGGTATACGATGATGTCGTTTTTGTTTGCATAAGGATTTACGGAAATCGTGTAATGTTTGATTATTTTCTCAGTACGGATATCCATTAAATCAATACCATTAGCGTGTGTCCCTATCCATAGGTGATTATCTATAGACGCTAATCCATGTATACAATTTTGTGAAAGGCCTTTCATGTCATTAAAAGATGTATATGAATGGTCCTTCATGTTTAGCTTATTCAATCCAGCGTCTTCTGTGCCAATCCATAGATTATTATTTTTGTCTATGCAAATATCGTGTATAATATCTCCATTGAGCGTTCTTTGTCCAGGAATATTATAGTGCCTTTTGAATTTTGAATAAGGAGGAGAGTAGCTGATACCGCCATTATCAGTACAAACCCAGATACCTCCTTCTTGATCTTTGTAGAGTTCTTTGATAGCATTGCTGGATAATGAATAGAGGTCACTTTTATTTTGCTGGATAGACATTATCGTATCATTTTGAATATCATATAAATATATGCCATTAAAAGTGCCAATCCATACTTTCTCCTTTGTCATACGAATGATATTTCTAGTATAAAGTGGAGATTTTTTTTGTTGAGGTAAAATATCTTTATATGTTTTTGTCTGTATATCGATTCGTTTTATACCATTATCTTTAGTTCCAATTAATAATATATTATCTAAAGGAGAGGCCCATATTGCTGTCATATCATCGATAGGATGATTTTTATCTAGATTCTTGATATCTAAGGCTATGAATTCATTTTTGTCATCATCTAGAAAAACGACATTACCATTCGCTGTTGTTGCCCAAATTTGGTCTTGAGGAGTTATATAAAAGGAGGTAATAGGATCACTTCCTTTATACATATAATTAAGATGCATACCTTGACTTTCATTGTATTTTACGAGTGAGTACCCATTAAGAATCATCCAGAGATTTCCTTGCTGGTCAAATTGTAGTGAATAACAGTTGATTCCTTTGGTGAAATCAATGAGTGTGAAGGAATCTGTTTGATAGTCATATTTTTGTAGCCCAAGGTTGGTACTTACCCAAATTTGTCCGGTGGGACTTTTCGCTAAGTCAAGAATATAACTGCTCATTAAAGAGCCTTTTTCTGAAGAGTAGCTCTTGAATGTATAGAATTTTTTGCTGTCAAATCTATTGAGCCCATCTCTGGTACCAAACCACATAAAGCCATAGTCGTCTTGTACGCAACATGTGACATGATTATTACTTAATCCGTCTTCCATGTCATAGGACTTAAAGTAGAATGGGGTTGCATTCAGTTCTACTAAGAAGAATAAGCATAATAGCACAATTTGAAACTTCATGAGCTGTTGATGTTTTCCATGTTTCGTTTGCAAGATATCAACTTTTTTGATTTTTGCTTTTGTAAATTAGTTTCATTCTTTTTCATATAGTCTCAATATTGATTTTCAGATTCCAATTTCTTCTAATTCTAGTTGGTTTATAGGTGTGTTGATACGAAAAGTAACAATTTTGATATGATTGAATGGTTTGTTTTTCAATATCAATGATACATTTGCGACAAGTTCTTTAATGAGATAAGACTAGTAACGTTAAATTAATACTATGTTAATATGAAGAAAGTAATTGTTTTAATCAGTTTTTTATGTGGAGCGTTCTTTGTAAGTGCTCAACAAGGTAATCAACAACAAAGGCAACAAGAGCGGTGGAAACCGGAAAGTACAGAATGGTATCATCCTGTACCTCCAAAAGTAACCCCTGGAGTTGGAACAAGTGCTCCTTCTGATGCAATCATCCTGTTTGATGGAAAAGATCTTACAAAATGGGAAGCTGCTGGGAAGGATGGTGGATCTGCAAAATGGGCTATAAAGGATGGAACGATGGTTGTAGTTCCCGGTTCTGGCTCTATCCGTACAAAAGAGTATTTTGGTGATTGCCAATTACACATAGAGTTTAAGACCCCGATACCAGGTAAAGATAATACTTTACAAATGAAAGGAAATAGTGGCATTATGTTACAAAGTCGTTATGAGGTACAGGTCCTAGATTGTGAGGATAATCCTACTTACGTAAATGGCTGGGTTGGTAGTGTTTATAAGCAAAGTGCTCCTTTAGCAAATGCTTTTACAAAGACGAATGAATGGCAAGTTTATGATATATATTGGAAAGCTCCTCGTTTTGGAACAAATGATGAGTTGGAATCTCCTGCGATGATAACAGTCGTCTTGAATGGGATTGTTGTTCAGAATAATTATGTGCTGAAAGGGAATACCCCATATACAGGGTTACCTAAATATGTAGCTCATGGCCGTATGCCTTTAAGTTTACAAGACCATGGGGTAGAAGTTGCTTTCCGAAATATTTGGATTAGAGATTTGTAGAAAGAAGTTTAACCTTAAAGAATGATAACTTATGACTACACGTAGAAATTTCTTGAAAAATACAACAATGCTGGCGGCAGGTTTAGGAGTATCTCCTCTTTTGTCTTCGTCACCCTTACGATCTTATCAGAAAGAAGAGGTCATAAATGGAAAAGTAAGAATTGCCGTGATTGGAGTTGGAATGGGATGTCGAGATTTGCAAGGAGCGTTGACTGATAATCCATGGGTACATTGTGTCGGTATGTGTGATGTGAATAAAGTCAGACTTGAAGAGCAGCTTGCACGTTTTAAGAAAGATTTTCCAGAACAGACGGTTTCTATAAAAGCTTATACTGATTTTCGGGAGGTACTGGCCAATAAAGAAATTGATGGGGTTATTATTGCCACGCCCGACCATTGGCATCCTTATATTTTTGCAGAAGCCTTGAAGGCGGGAAAAGCTATTTATGTAGAGAAACCTGTTGGTAATTCAATTTCTGAGTGCAATGCGATGATGGACTTTCAGAAAAAGTATAAAGGTGTTGTGACAACGGGATTATGGCAAACAAGCCAACGCTATTTCAGGGCTGCGAATGAGATATTAAAATCTGGTGTGCTAGGGGATGTTTATAAGGTACAATTATGGCTTTGCCAATCTACAAATCCTCGTCCTTCTGTTGAGGATTCAGAGGCACCATCCACTTTGGACTATGATATGTGGTTAGGACCGGCTCCGGAACGTCCTTTTAATAATTCCCGTTTTCGTGGTTGGCGTGGTTTTTGGGATTATGGTGGTGGCCAACAGACTGATTGGGGGGTGCATTGGATTGATTCTGCTTTTGACGGGTTAAAAGCACTTGGTTTATGTGATAGAGAATACCCAGATGCGGTCTTTTCTATTGCATATAAAGATCCGGCATCGTTTAATGAAACTCCAAGTTGCCAAACAAGTATTTTCCAATATAAGAATTTCCATATTGAATGGGCTCAACAAGTTGCTTACCTTTATAATCGGAATCAAGGGGTCGCTTGGGTCGGAAGTAAAGCCACTCTGGTATGTAATCGTGAAGGCTATGAGTTGATACCGGAGAAAACCCGTGATGGTATCCTTTTGGCCGATAAAGCTCAATTGGTTGGTAAATTTGAAGATGGGGGAGTAGAGGCTCATGCGACTAATTGGTGTAAATGTATTTTGAATAAATCGATTGAGACAAATAGTCCGATAGAAAAGGGGGCTTTTGCTACAATATTGGCTCATATGGCCAATATCTCGTATCGGACAGGAACTCGTGTGGTATACGATCCTCAAACAAGGAAATTTGTGGACAATCCTAAAGCGGATGCATACTTGAACAAAACATATAGAAGCCCTTGGCAATTTCCGAATATAAAATGAATGAAATTATGAAAAGACTATTATTGTTTACCATTTGCTTGTTGTGCGCCAGTTCTGTATATGCTATTGATATTTCACGGTTAGAACCTGCTTGCTGGTGGGTAGGGATGAAAAATCCGGAATTACAGATTATGGTATATGGCAAGAATATCGCAAGCTCTCAAGTTTATATTGATTATCCGGGGGTAAGAGTCAAGGAAATTGTTGGAGTCGAGAACCCTAATTACTTGTTCCTTTATTTGGATATCTCCAGAGATGCCTCTCCCGGTACAATGAATTTGATATTTCAAAAAGGGAAAGAGAAAGAAATCCGGGCCTTTGAGTTAAAGGAAAGAAATAAAAAGGTTGGAGCTGCTGGATTTTCACCTGCGGATGTGATGTACTTGATTACTCCAGATCGTTTTGCAAATGCGGATCCATCTAATGACAATCTAGATGATGTGAAAATAGATCGTTCGAGAGGGGGAGCTCGCCATGGAGGTGATTTACGTGGTATTATTAATAAATTGGATTATATCCGTGATTTAGGCTTTACGACAATTTGGTTAAATCCTGTATTGGAAAATAGGATGCCGGGAGGTTCTTATCACGGATACGCTATTACTGATTTTTATCAGGTAGATCCTCGTTTTGGAACGAATGAAGAATATTGTGAATTGATAGATAAGGCCCACGAAAAAGGAATGAAAGTCGTGATGGATATGATTTTTAATCATTGCGGAAGCTCTCATTGGTGGTTAAAAGATTTTCCTTCCTCGGATTGGCTGAATAATCAAGACAACTTTGTTCAAACAAATCATTTTAAATGGACTCTTATGGATGTTCACGCTCCTCAGTCGGAGAGAGAGATCTTGGTAAATGGTTGGTTTGGTAGAGGTATGCCAGATTTAAATCAGAAAAATAGGCACTTAGCCCGATATTTGATTCAAAATAGCATTTGGTGGATTGAATACTCACGGATTGATGGTATCCGTCAAGATACACATCCATATGCAGATTATGATTTTATGGCAACTTGGTGTAAGGAGGTGGAAAATGAATATCCGGATTTCAATATTGTGGGAGAAGCTTGGTATCCAAGAGGGACTGCTTCGGCTTGGTGGCAAAGAGATTCTAAAATGAATGAATCTAATAGTAACTTAAAGACAGTGATGGATTTTGATTTGACCTTTACTTGCCAAAAAGCGTTTGGAGATGCATGTTCTAGCCGTGAAGGATTCGAAGCAGGGTTATTTAAAATTTATGAAGTTATCGCACAGGATTTTTTATTCCCGGATCCTAATAATGTACTAGTCTTTTTGGATAATCATGATTTAGGACGCTTTATGCAGAAAGGAGAATCTGATTTAAGAAGGTATAAACAGGCTATTGCTTTTTTATTAACAACTCGAGGGATTCCTCAGATTTATTATGGGACAGAGATTTTAATGTCTGGGACAAAAGCAGAAGGAGATGGTATTATCCGCACTGATTTTCCCGGAGGTTGGGCAGGAGATCCAAAAGATGCTTTCACTCCTGAGGGACGTACGGATTTGCAGAATCAAGCTTGGGATTATATGAGAAAATTATTGAATTGGAGACAGCGATGTGATGCTGTTAAAGAAGGTAAGTTGATTCATTATACTCCTGATAAATCGGGTTGTTACGTATATGCTAGGGTAAAGGATAATAAAACGGTACTTGTTTTAATGAATGGAACAGATCAAAACCAGACATTAGATATGAATCGTTTTCATGAAGTCGTAAAAGATTATAGATCTGGGAAAGATATTATAACAGATACGATCGTTGCGATAGACACGGCGGTTCATATTCCGGCTCGTGGTGTTTATATTTTAGAACTTGTCTAACTTTAAATTTAATATGTCATGAGATGTAAAAGTATTAGTGAATTTATTATGTGCTTTATGCTTTCTTTGTTTTCATTGACAGCGTTTGCGCAAATCAAGATCACAGGAACTGCTTCTGATGCGGAGACAGGAGAGCCTTTATCTTTTATCACCATACAGATTAAAGGTACCACTGCGGGTACTACTTCCGATATGGATGGAAATTATTCAATTGAGGTACCTAATAGAGATGCCATTTTAGTGTATTCTTATATTGGTTATCGTTCCCAAGAGATAAAGGTCGGAAATCAGACTCATATTAATGTTCGTCTATCGGAAGATGTGGAGACATTAGATGAAGTGGTCGTTGTTGGCTATGGAGTTCAGAATAAGAGAGATGTGACAGGATCGATCGCTAAAGTTGGAAGTGAGGAACTAATGTCTGTTCCAACAAGCTCTTTCGATGCCGCTTTACAAGGGCGTGCCGCTGGTGTACAAGTAACCCAAACATCGGGTTTGGCTGGCTCTGGTGCAGCCATTCGAGTGAGAGGTATCGCTTCTATTACCGCTGGAGGTGATCCATTGATTGTTGTTGATGGAATACCCATCATGCAAAATGCCGGAGATCGAGTGGGTGCAGCACAAGATAATCCAATGTCATCTATAAATGCGAATGATATTGAAAGTATTGATATATTGAAAGATGCCTCGGCAACGGCTATTTATGGATCCAGAGGTGCGAACGGTGTTGTCTTAATAACAACTAAACGTGGTAAATCAGGAAAACCTCAAATAAATTTTAGTTCTAAAGTTGCATTTTCAACAACTAATAGGAAAGTTGATATGTTGGAAACTAAAGATTATCTGGATATTTATAAAGAAGCATTGGAAAATGATTATAAGTTTAATCCCTCTGGTGCGACAGATCCTTCTACTGTATCATCATATCCCGGTGGTTATTCAGAAGAACAAGCTTTATTAAATAATACGGATTGGCAAGATCTTATTACGAGAACAGGAATTTCTACCTACAATGATTTATCGGTATCGTGGGGTAATAAGAAAATACAGACTTATTTAGGGGTTTCTAATGTAGAAGAGAATTCATATTTGGTGAATGATCATTTCGGAAGGACGAGCGTACGCCTTAATATTGATTATAAGCCTATAAACATTTTAAAAATAGGTGGAAATTTTAGTTTCTCTCACACGGATCATCGACCCACTCCTTCAAGTTGGGATGGTGGTTGGGGACGTGCCATAAGTACGGCTTTGCCTTATTTCCCAGCCTATAATTCGGATGGTAGTTATTATGTTTTTCCTAAATCAACAAATCCGGTGACGGAGGCAAATGAGAAAAGACGTAGAATATTTACCCAACGTACAATGGCAAGTTTATATGCTGACTTACAGATAATCAAAGGATTGTCATTGCGGCTAGAAGGTAATATAGATTATCGAGATAATGAGTCTAATTATTTACGAACGAAAGAATTATCAACAAAACCGAATAGTAATGTGACAAATCGTTATGAGACAAATTGGAATGCGAAAGCACTCTTGAATTATAGCTTGTCGATTAATGAAAAACATCGTTTTCATTTCTTGTTGGGAACAGAAGCATTGAAATCTACACGAGTATCGAATTATACGAATGTCGTATTTGAGCAAGGAAAAGAAGATTGGTTATTTAATAATCCGGCTTATGATGAAACGAATAAGACTTTTACGAGCTATCCTAATCAAGATTTCTCATTTATATCCTTTTTCGGACGTATAAATTATACATTTAAAGACCGTTATATGTTCACTGGTACTTTCCGTAGAGATGGTTCGTCACGATTTGGGGAGAATAATAAATTTGGTAATTTCCCTGCGGCTTCTATTGGTTGGATGATCACGGAAGAGGACTTTTTAAAAGATAACGAGGTTGTAAGCTTGTTGAAATTGAAAACAGGTTTTGGTATTACTGGTAATGCGGAAATCCCTAACTATGCGCAATGGGGGGCAGTTAGCGTGAATACGAATCAATTGTATGTAGGGGATAATTATTGGTATATCAATTCTTTGAAAAACCCAGATTTGAAGTGGGAAACAACCTCTACTTTTGATGTAGGTTTGGAGTATGGTTTCTTAAAAAATCGGATTTCAGGTGAAATCGGATTTTATAATAAGAATTCCAAAGATCTATTTTTGAATGTAAGTGTTCCAGCATCTGTGGGATATACGGCATTCTTGGCAAATATCGGAAAAGTCAGAAATACGGGTGTGGAGTTTAATATTAAATCCGTGAATATTACAAATAGAGATTTTACATGGACTACTGATTTTAATATCAGCTATAATAAGAATAAGGTTTTGGATGTTGGTAATGCAGGACCAGACGCATTAAGTGGAGAAGGTGATACACGTGTGTTAGTAGGACAGCCTATTGGCGTAAACTATTTGGTTAAGGTTCTACGTGTTGATCCTCAGGATGGTATGCCTGTTTATGAAATGCTTGATGAGAATAAGAAACCGGTTGGTGAAACTAAAGAATATAATGCGGATAGAGATCGTCAGCCTGTAGGCCATCCTTATTCCGATTTTGTAGGAGGTTTGAATAATACGTTTACATATAAGAACTGGGATTTCGGTTTTATGTTTACATTCCAAATAGGCGGCAATATTTATGACGATGGTGAGAAATTTCAGATGAATAATGTTGGCACTTGGAATCTGAAAAGTAATGTTCTTGATAGATGGCAGAAACCTGGTGATGTGACAGATGTACCTCGGGTAAGTTTAGGAAAAAGTGGCATTGAACTGGCGAGAAATACAACTGAATATCTACATGATGCGGGATTCTTACGTTTAAAAAATGTAAATGTGGGTTATACTTTCAAAGGTATTAGAATCAAGAAGTTTAATATAAGGGATATTCGATTATATGCTCAAGCAACTAATTTATTGACTTTATTTAGTGAATACTATAATAAATATAGTGGTGAGCCTGAGATTATGCGTGATGTCGATTCAGCTCAGAAGAGGAATTTGAGTTTGAATGTGACTTATTTAACACCTCCTCAAGCTCGTACATATACTATCGGATTAAGTGTTAACTTTTAAATGAATAAGATTATGAAAGTAAAATATATAGCAGTAATATTACTCAGTACCCAATTAGTCTATACGGCATGTGATGACATGGGATTTCTACAAATAAAACCAGATAGTTTAGAACTGACAGATGATCGTATTAAGACGGTAGATGATTTGGAGAATTTATTGTTGGGTGCTTATAATGGAATACGTTCTTCGGGCTTTTGGGGAGGCCGGACGTTGCGTGGTTTTGATGTGATCGCAGATGATGGTGTGGCAGATGTGGCTACTTTTGAATGGGTTCAGATGAGTGCTCATACAATGAATTTGGTAAATGCGGTTGGACGTGATACCTGGACCGCAACATATAATGCCATAAATATGGCGAATCAAGTTGCGTTTAGCGATTTAGGGGAAAGTATCTTGGCGAGTGATCCTCAGAAAGAAGCTCAATTTAAGGCTGAGGCATCTTTTATTCGTGCATTAGGATATTTTCATTTAGTAAGAGCCTTTGGCCTTCCTTATGCAGAGGAGACTAAGGATATCGCAGAGATGGGAGTTCCCCTTCGTTTAAGGGGGGTGATGGATCGTGCTACTGCATTTGAGGTCGTACAACGTTCAACGGTCTCTGAGGTTTATTCTCAAATAATCTCAGATTTGGAATATGCGATCGAAAACTTACCTGGAGAGAATAAAGTAGAGTCTGGTAGAGCGACCGTTGATGGCGCAAAAGCGTTATTGGCAAAAGTCTATTTTTATAAACATGATTTTGGGAATGCGGCTAAATATGCGGAACAAGTTATTAATACTCAGAAGTATGATCTTGATGAGGATTTGACTGCTAAATTCGGTAGAGCGGAAAAAAAGACTGTTACGCAAGAAATTGTAGCGATGATACCTTCTGCGTCATTGATTGAGGATTCTTGGGGTGGTTTAAGAGATTATCGTACGAATGGATTGGCTTTACCCACAAGCAGGCCGTCTAATGAGTTGATTGCTGCTTATGACCAACAAAATGATAATCGTTTTAAAACGTTTTTTAAAAATATAGACGGTTCATGGTATACTCTGAAGTTTGATTATGAGTATATGGATGGTATTATTATTGGATATAATGAGTTGTTACTACTTTATGCCGAGTCTTTAGCTAAATCGAATGGAAATATGAATCAAGCTTTGAATGCTTTGCAAAAAATAGAAAAAAGGGCTTATGGCAAAGCTAATACTACAACTACGGATAGGGCTTCTTTTATTAAAGCAGTACAGAAGGAACGTCGTTTGGAAATAGCTTTACAAGGTGAGAGATTATTTGAATTGAAGCGTATCAAACAGTCGGTTCGTGGTGAAGCTTGGGATTCTCATAAAGTGATGTTTCAGATTCCGGATGTTGAGCAGAATGGTAATCCTGATGTTAATATGAATTAACTTGGCTGTTTAAAAAGGGTGAGTTTGGCTCACCCTTTATTTGCTTTTACATCTAAATAATTATAGCTATGATTAGAAAAATAATAATATTTACTTCATTTCTGTTATTTGTACTTGGGACAGTGGCTGCTCAAACGATAAATAAGGTAGAGCCGTTGTTTTGGTGGGCAGGAATGAGAAATCCAGAATTACAGTTGATGGTATATGGGGATCATATTTCTGAATATCATCCTGTTATAAATGAACCTGGTGTTTATTTAAAAAGTTGTGTAACGGTAGATAGTCCCAATTATTTAATATTATATTTAGATTTATCACAAGCTCATTCTGGAACATTTGATATAACTTTTGTGAATGGGGAAAAGAAGTTCGTATATGCTTACGAGCTGAAAGAGCGCAAGGAGAGTACAGATGATATACAAGGATATGATTCTTCGGATGTGTTGTATTTAATTATGCCGGACCGTTTTGCTAATGGTGACCAATCGAATGATCAGATTTCTATGTCAACGGAATATGTGATGGATCGTAGTAAGCCTGGGGCTCGACATGGAGGTGATTTGAAGGGGATCGAAGATCATTTGGATTATTTTGTGGACCTTGGGGTAACAGCTATATGGTTAAATCCCGTGTTGGAGAATGATGGGAAAGGAGGTTCTTATCATGGCTATTTCTCAACGGATATGTTTCATGTGGATAGGCGTCTAGGATCAAATGAAGATTACCTTCGATTGATAAATAAAGCGCATCAAAAGGGATTACGGGTTGTTATGGATATGATTTTTAATCATATTGGAGCAAATCATCCTTGGGTGCTAGATGTGCCATCTAAGGATTGGTTTAATGTAAGTCCTTCTAAAAGGGGGAATCATGCTAAGGCTATTTTCTATGACAATTATGCATCAACTTATGATTCTGAAGTAATGAAATATGCAGGATTTGGAATAGATTTGAATCAAGCAAATCCTCATGTTGGTAAATATCTTATTCAGAATTCTATATGGTGGATTGAGTATGCTCGGATTGATGCGATTAGGCAAGATACATATCCATATTCCGATTTTGATATGATGCGTGAGTGGAATATCCAAATCATGAATGAATATCCTCAGTTTAATATAGTTGGTGAGATTTGGACTAATTATACGATTGGTACGGCTTGGTGGCAAAAAGGGTGTAAACTTAATTTTGGAAAAGATACGGAACTGAAGTCTGTGATGGATTTTACTCTGATGAGTATTGCAAGTGATATCTTTAATGACAAGTCTTCACCGGAAGGGCGATTAGATAAAATCTATGATCATTTGTGTTATGATTTCGTGTATCCAGATATTAAAAATGTTTTGCGTTTTTTAGATAATCACGATACTGATAGGTTTTTACGTTCGGAGCCTAAAGACTTAGATGGTTATAAACAAGGGGTTGCCTTTTTATTAACAATCCCTGGCACTCCTCAATTATATTATGGACATGAATTGTTAATGTCTGGGACGAAAAGTCGCCCGGGTGGGGATGGGAATATACGTTTAGATGTTCCAGGAGGGTGGCCTGGAGATTCTCAGAATTGGTTTACGAGGGAAGGACGTTCCGACCTACAGAATAAGGCTTGGGATTATTTACAGACTTTATTGAAGTGGAGGAAGGGCAATAAGATCATTTCCGAAGGTAATATGAAACATTATATGCCACAATTAGGAGTGTATGTATATGAGCGTTATCTAGAGGGTAAAAGTGTCATGGTCATTATTAATGGAGCTAATCATGAAGTTGATCTTCCACTTGCCCGTTATAAGGAATCTTTAAAAGAGGGAATAGAAGGAAAGGATATAATAACGAAACGAACGATCTTATTTAAGGACAGCTTGAAGCTGGCATCTAAAGAGGTATTGGTCGTTGAGATGAATTAAGAGATTATGAAAATAAACAGACGACAATTCGTAAGAAACTTAGGATTGGGCACAGCCTCGTTGAGTATGGGAAGTTTGATATCGACTTCTTCTTGTGCCCCTTCTGGGGATTCCCGTGATAAAAGAGGGAAAGTGAGTGATGACGATCAATTCCTATTTATCGGTGACGATATCGCCATCGCCCAGACAGAGTATGGGAAGGTGCAGGGATATCTGCTGAATCATGTATATACGTTCTTGGGAGTTCCTTATGGGGCTGATACGTCGGGAAAAAATCGTTTTATGCCTCCCCAAAAACCAGAGCCGTGGACAGATGTGAGACCGGCGGTTTTTTATGGGAATACGGCGCCGCAACGTATGGAGAACCGGTGGCCCAATAATTACGGAACTTTTGCTGATCATTGGAACTACTGGGATGTGAGTGAGGATTGCTTATATTTAAATGTATGGACACCGGGTATCGCAGATGGAAAGAGACGTCCCGTATTGGTGTGGCTGCATGGCGGCGGTTTTACAAATGGTAGTGGGATCGAGCAGGATGGATATCATGGAGAGAATATAAGCCGGGAAGGAGATATCGTATTCTGTTCCATTAATCATCGGTTGGGGCCGATTGGCTTCTCTGACTTATCTGGTGTTGGTGGAGAAGCGTATAAGGATTCCGGAAACGTGGGGATGTTAGATATTATTGCCGCCTTGCGATGGGTACATGATAATATCGCCAATTTCGGTGGAGATCCCGGGAACGTAACGGTTATGGGACAATCCGGAGGAGGTTCTAAGGTCTGTACGGTAGCCGCTATGCCGGCGGCAAAAGGTTTGATCCATAGAGCCGTGGCTTTAAGTGGATCTACGGTAGGAGCTTCCGATCAGGTGATGACCCGGAAGGTGGGAGAATATATTTTGAGAGAAGCGGGGCTGACCGCTTCCCAACTGGATAAATTGCAAAGAATACCTTGGCGGGAATATTTGGATATAGCGGATAGGGCTTGTAAAAAGTGCTGGGAAGATCAAGGGATTAGCATGAGACGGACTTTTGGCCCTGTTGCTGATGACCGGAATATTCCGGCCGGTGTATTCTACTCCGGTGAGAGCCATTTGGAGTCTCCTGTCGTCCCGATGATATTCTGTACGACTTTCCATGAATGGAACCCGAACAGGGCGGATGCGGCCTTGGAAAAAATCACTCAAGACGGTGTGATCGAGAAACTGAGAAGTCAATATGGTGATAAAGCGGAATCGATCGTGAAGGCTTTCGCCAAGAATTTCCCGGATAAGACTCCGATGGAGCTTTGGGCGATGATTTTGTCTTCCCGTCAACGAGTGGTTGAGGCGGCTAACGCAAAATTAAAGCAAGGCCAGCCTGTGTATGTAGCTTGGTTTGGCTGGTGTCCGCCCTTGTTTAATAACCGTATGCGTGCGTTCCATTGCTCGGATATCTGTTTCTGGTTTAAAAATACGGATCGGATGTTTACTCATACGGGTGGAGGTAAGGTACCTCGTGCGTTGTCAGATAAGATGTCTGGCGCTTTGTTGAATTTCATGCGGACAGGAGATCCGAACGGAGGAGAGTTACCCGTTTGGCCGAAATACACGGAAGAAAATGGAGAGGTGATGATCTTGAATAATACGTGTGGGGCTCGGAATGATCCGGACCGGGAGGCCCGTAAATCTTTGGAGGTTTAATTTAAAACGAGAGTGTTATGCTTGAGAAAAAGATTTCAAGACGTAATATGCTTCGGGCCACCGGTCTGGCGGTTTTGGGCAGTACGTTCGCAGGCTTGGCTTCTTGTGCTCCGAAGAAAAAGGAGGAGCCATCACCCGAAGCATCCTCTTCGAAACGTCCTTTCCGTGTCTGTCTCAATGTCTCTACGATAGCGGGTTATAAACTTCCTGTTCAAAAACAGATTGATTTATGTGCCGAGGCTGGTTTTGAGGGAATTGAGTTATGGACCCGTGATGTGGATGCGTTCGTAAAGCAAGGGGGAACTTATGAGACACTCAGGCGTCAGCTGGAAGGCTCCGGACTTTTATTGGAGAATATGATCGGTTTTGCCTCGTGGTTTGCCGATGATCCTTCGAAACGGAAGGAAGGGCTAAACCAAATGCGGCATGATATGGAGATGGTAGCGGGATTGGGCGGTAAATTTATCGCCGCTCCTGCTCAAGGAGTTACTCAATTGGATCGTACACGGTTGCCGGAGTATTCCGAACGCTATCGGGCGATACTGGATTTAGGGGATGAGATGGGTGTCACTCCGATATTGGAACTATGGGGGGCCGGGGTTCTGAATCAATTATCGGATACCATGGCGATAGCGATCGCCTCCGGGCATTCGCTGGCTTCCGTCTTATTGGATTTCTACCATTTGTACAGAGGAGGAAATAGTTTTGATAGTTTACGCTTGATAAATGGGAAGATCCTTCCGGTTTTTCATATCAACGATTATCCGGAGTTGCCTCCTCGTACGGAGTTGAGAGATTCGGATCGGGTGTTTCCGGGAGATGGTATTTGCCCGTTTAATAAGGTACTTCCTTTGCTATACGACTCCGGTTTCCGGGGTGGGTTATCCGTAGAGCTTTTTAATAAGGGATATTGGGAAACCATGGATGTAAAGGAGGTCTTAAGGAAGAGTTTTGAGAAAACCACACAGGTAATCAATAGTTCGATGGGATAAAAGTTTGTTGGGATTTAGGAAAGGGACTGCCTCGAGGTGTTTTACCTTCGAGGCGGTCCCTTCTGTTTTTATAGTATCTTCTCTTAAAAATCAATTATTTTATAATCCGCTGTGATATAAAATGTAGTATATTTGCGTACTCTGTTTTGGGGTACGCAAAAGCTTTGTTCACCAGAATGAATAGGCATTATCCTAAATAAACCGTTGTTTTGCGGAGAGGTCTAGGGGTTGTTATCATCGGGAAAGCCGATAATAAAAGATATACATTATAATGAACTTACTTCTGAGATATGTGGGTCATGGTATAACTATAAGTTTGTTAGTATTTATAATGCTGGCGTTTCATTTGTCTGCGTTAGCACGGACAAGTGAAAAACGTGTGCTCCGGGTTGCCTTTCCGCAGGTGGTAGGCATGAGTTGGACGGCGGAGGACGGTAGTCATCATGGTATGCTCGTGGACTATCTCAATGAGATTGCCAAATATACCGGTTGGGAATACGAGTACATTGATACGAATAGGCAAACCGTGTTGAATGAATTTATCGCAGGTCAGTATGAATTGATGGGTGGAAACTATTATATACCCGGTTTAGAGGAATATTATGCTTATCCGGATTACAATATGGGATATAGCCGTTCTTTGTTGCTTGCTCGTTCTGACGATCGTACTATCCATAGCTATAATTTGGAGAGTATGAACGGGAAAACCATCGGTGTATATGAGAATGCGAAAGAAAATATTCGCCGCCTCAAGGAGTTTTTGGCTATCAACGGATTAGACTGTAAGTTCCAATATTACAGCTTGAAAGATATGCAGAAGAACGACGAGGGATTATATTTTTATTTAATGAATGGAGAGATAGACTTGCTGTTGAGTGGCATTATTTACAATCACGATTCTGTACGGGTGATCGCTACATATAATTCTCAACCCTATTATATCGTAACCAATCCGAGTAATAAGGAAGTATTGGATGGTTTGAATATGGCTTTGGAACGGATCTTGGATGCCAATCCAAATTTCGCGGCAGAGCGTTATGCCGCTAACTTCCCTGCCCGACTTGTAAATGTCCAATTTAGTGACCGGGACTTGGAATATGTCAAGAAAAGGAAAACGATCACGGTAGCCGTTCCGGAGAATTGGTATCCCTTTTATTGTAAAGAAACCTCCCAGAAGAACCATGTCGGTATCATGGTGGATGTATTGGATAAGATCAAGGACTTTACCGGTTTGGATTTTTCGTATGTGTATGCGAAGAATTATAGTGATGCGGTCCATCTGGTACAACGAGGGAAAGCTGATATCTTAGGCTTTTTCTTGGGAGATGAGAACGATGCGGCCCAGCTAGGGCTTGCGCTTTCAGCCTCTTATGTGAGTGCGAACAATATCATAGTACGCAATAAAGCCTGTAGTTATCCCGCTCCGGGTTTGGTTGGTGCTTTGGTGGAAAGTCAGCGATTTCCAAGTGGCATATCTGCGGAGAAGATTCGGTCCTATCCGGGCATTAAGGAGGCATTAGCCGCTGTCAATAGCGGAGAGGTTGATTTTATCTATGGATTGTCCTCTAAAATGGAACAGGATATTTTGCGTTATCATTTCACCAATCTTGCTCCTGTGACATTGGTCAATGATCAGAGTGCGATAAGTTTTGCGTTACCTACCCCGGTTGACCCGGATTTATTAACCGTACTCAACAAGGCGATCAATAATCTTTCTGAGTCCGAGAGGACTGTTATACGCAATCGGAATCTGGAATCTATCGGCGTGAATGAATTCTCTCTTACGGACTTTATATATGCGAATCCCTTACAATTTATGTTTATCGTGATGTTTGTCCTGTCGGTGCTATTTACGGCATTACTGCTGGCTATAGGGGCCCGGATGAAAGCGACCGTGATACAGGGCAACCTGAAACGGGCTGAGGCGGCTAACTTGGCGAAGAGCGAGTTTCTTTCCCGGATGAGTCATGAGATCCGTACGCCGATGAACGGAATTGTAGGTATGAGTACTATCGCTATGCAAAACATAGATAATACCGATAAGATAAAGGATTGTCTTGAGAAAGTAATCATGTCTTCCAAGCATCTTCTCGCTCTCATTAACGACGTGCTGGATATGTCGAAGATAGAAAGCGGAAAAGTGGAACTTCGACATGAGAGCTTTAATTTCCGGGCATTCTTGCAGGACTTTGAAAATCTGTATGGCGAGCAGGCCAAGAGTAAAGGGATCAGCTATGAGACGATATTGGCTAGTGATCTGGAAGTACAGATTATAGGAGACTCCTTGCGCTTGAATCAAGTTCTCTCCAACCTGTTATCGAATGCGCTGAAATTTACGCCGGCCAAGGGAATGATTAAACTTCGGGTATCTAAAACAGGTGAGGATCAAGAGAATGTTTACCTTCGTTTCGAGGTAATCGATACGGGATGTGGTATAGCCGAGGAGAACTATGATAAAATCTTCGAATCGTTCGAACAGGAAAATGTGGATGTTACTTATAAATATGGAGGTACAGGATTAGGGCTTTCTATCGTTAAGCGTTTCACAGGGTTGATGGGTGGTGGCATACATGTGACGAGCGTGCAGGGGAGTGGCAGTACATTCACCGTTGATCTGCCTTTCGGCAAAATAAAGGAATCGGGTAAGCCCACTCGTTTTTCCGATATTAATGGGAGGAATGACCTTGCGAAGGATTGTTATGCTGTTGATTATGACTTCAAAGGTAAACGGATCTTATTGGTTGAGGACAATGAGCTTAACCGGGAGATAGCGGAGGAATTGATCGGAGTTACCGGTGCGTCGGTGGAGAGTGCTGAGGACGGGGTACAGGCCGTAGAGATGTTTAAGGAATCTGCCGAAGGATATTATGATTTGATATTGATGGATGTGCAGATGCCTCATATGGATGGCTATGAGGCTACCCGATGTATCCGGGCATTAGGGCGTTCTGATGCTCAAAAGGTTCCTATCTTCGCTATGACAGCCAACGCCTTCGCTGAGGATGTGCAGAAAAGTAGGGAGGCCGGTATGAACGCTCATATATCTAAACCATTAAATATACGTGCCGTGTATAAGCAAATGAACCGGTACCTTCAAGGATAAATAAAAGATTGATAAATAATTAAAAGGGGCCGCCTCTGGAAATTAAACTTTCGAGGCGGTCCCTTCTGCTTTTATTAGATATTCTTTATTTTTCCGTAATTACCGAGAATTCACCGATACCCGCTTGCTTTTTATTATCTACGATACGGGTTGCGACCAAACGGATTTGGTTACCTTTCGTTATCGGGAAATGTACGACTTGCTCGATCGGGTTAGCCTTGATATTGGAGAATTCGCCTTCGGCCACCTTCTTTCCATTAATATATAATTGATAGTTGGAGATATGACCGCTTGCGTCACGTCCTTGGTTCGGGGTGTAGCGGAATCCGGATATAGGCATTTCTTTCGCTAATTGTACGACTAACTCTTGTTTCCCTTGTGGCAAATAGTAGGTTGTGTAGCCGTTTCCGTCTAGGATCAGGCTGGTTTTCTCATCTTTCGGTGATACGATCGTGTAATCACAAGCAGGAATATCGAACGTTTGCGCGGAAACCGGACTGACTGTATCGAAAGTCGGATCATAGGCAATCGCCTTGACAGTTCCTTTTTGAGCGAAAGCGAATGGCGCCTGATAAAGCGGTGAGTCCTTGGTTGGATCTGAACCGTCGGTGGTATAATGAACCTCGGAGCCTTTATCCCCGGCCTGTATGGTTACCTCGTCATTGATATTACGGGCAATCGTTGGCTCGGTCACCAAGGCGGGGGCAAGGTATGCCTCCACGTTATTGATACAAAGCGGCCCGCGGGCGTCCGTGAAGTTGATGCGTATCTTCTCCGCTTTCTCGGTCTGGAAACGGACAATTCGTTTATAGCCGACAGTTGTCGTAGAATCCACAGTCTGTGCCGGAATCCATTTACCCCCTTGCTCGAGTTCGATATTGAACGAGCGTACTCGTTGTCCTAATGGGATATATTCTTGTATTACCAAGCGGTTTACATCGGTAGGATGGGTTAACGTGAAAGTCAATGAACCACTGGTTACTCCATCGTCCGTAGCCCAATAGGTATCCCAATCCCCATCTACTGCCTTATTGGGACTAAAATTACGTCCTCTTTTATTGCTCGCTTGTACGTAACATCCTTTCAAAAGATTCTCCTTAAAGTCATTTTGGATGGTTTGATACCATTGTACGGCACGGGCGGAGTCTACCGGACTTATTTTTCCGTTCAACGCTACGGGGAAGTTCAATAGAAAATTGGCGTTATGCCCGACGCT
The DNA here is from genome assembly GCF_003434625.1 of Parabacteroides sp. AM17-47. Taxonomy (NCBI): domain Bacteria; kingdom Pseudomonadati; phylum Bacteroidota; class Bacteroidia; order Bacteroidales; family Tannerellaceae; genus Parabacteroides; species Parabacteroides sp. AM17-47. The sequence goes on along the minus strand of NZ_QTLI01000014.1, from coordinate 1,303 downwards.
TCGGTAATAAAGATCGACTAATTTTGCCAGAGATTTGACTTGGTGATCTTCCCGGGAGTGATAGAACCATCCCGGACGGATAGATACATCGCATTCTCCACCTAGCCACATCGGTCCGTTCTCATCTCCCCATACACTCTGTTGGAAAGTAGGCATGGAGGGTTCCGGGGCGAAGATGCTCCATTGGGTATCACCGGCCCAACCTTCCTCGTTACCGATCCAGCGGATATCGGGTACTGTCCCTCCGAAAACCATGATGTCCGGGTGGTGCGCCTTGATCGTGTCTCGTGCCCGCTCATATTGATAATAGGTCTTGGCGTCTATAGCACGGGTTTCATTCGTGCCGCCATACCAGCCATTGCCACCGTTTGCCCCATCAAACCAGTATTCGAACAACGGGCCATAGTTGGAGACTAATTCATGTAATTGGGCATGGAATTTCTCTACATATCCCGGTTGTCCGTAATTCTCACTGTTTCTGTCCCAAGGGGAGAGATAGACACCGAATTTCAGCCCGTGTTTCTTACAAGCGTCGGATAGTTCTTTTACCATATCCCCTTTGCCATCTTTCCAAGGAGAATTCTTTACGCTATATTCGGTTGTGGCGGTAGGCCATAGACAGAAACCGTCGTGATGCTTGGTGGTTAAGATTACGCCTTTCAATCCGGCGGCTTTGATTGTTTGCGCCCATTGATCGCAATCCAGATCCGTTGGATTGAATGTGGAGGCGGGAGTATTTCCGTAACCCCATTCCAGATCATTGAACGTATTTAATCCGAAATGGACAAAGGCGTATGTTTCCATCTTATGCCATTCAACTTGTGCCGGCGTGGGAACGGGCAGGATAGGGGCGGGCGCTGTCGCTTCTTTACAGGAGAAGAAGGAAAACAACCCAAGCCCCAATAAAATAGAGGAACTCAAGTGCTTCATTATTTGTTTATATTTAGATGAGACCTCAAATATATGAAAAAAAACGGCAGATTTTTATTCTGTTTTTAGATATCTAGATAAAAGATAAAGTCCCCTGTCTTTTAGATGTCTCCTCTGGGGAAATTTTCATGCTAGCATATGTTTGTTTATCAATTGTTTGCAGTGCCAGTTTATTTATCGCCTTTGGCACGGTCGTGCCATCACAGTGGCAACGCTGTGCCATCCGTGTGGCAGGGCCGTGCCATCGTAGTGGCACAGTATTGCCGCTATGATGGCAAGGGTACCGGCTATATCGTTTCCGTGAGCAGTCGGTATTTTTGCGTATCCTATATTATAATGTACCCGATATCCGTTGCCGTAAAAAACTTGCAAA
>NZ_QTLI01000013.1:124413-164522 GCF_003434625.1 Parabacteroides sp. AM17-47 | reverse complement strand
ACATTTTTAGAATGAAAGGGGGAGTTTATCGAATGCTTACGTATGGCCTTTGTCGCCACCGGGGTTTTGTATGCCCAATCTCCTTATGGATGGCGAGGTGCGCATCGGGATGGCATTTATGAAGAGACGGGTTTGCTGAAGGTATGGCCGGCCGATGGCCCCGAGTTGTTATGGTCTGCCTTGGATGCGGGAAAAGGGCATACCAGTCCGGTAATAGTGAGCGATCGTTTATATATAACGGGAATGAATGAGGATGAGACCCGGGAGATATTCTCGGCATATACCTTGACCGGTAAAAAGGTCTATGAGGTGGCGTATAGCCCGGTTTGGGGAGGCTCGTATCCGGAGACCCGGACAACACCGATGATCGTAGGGAAGAAAGCTTTTATGATTAGTGGTTCGGGGGAGGTCGTATGCTTGGACATCACCGACGGGAAAATTGTATGGAAGGTAAGCGGGAAAAGTTTTCGGCATCAGCCGGGAATGTGGGGAACTTCCGAATGTCCCTTGGTTATTGATGGCAAGAAGGTGATTTATACGCCCTCGGGAAACGAAACGACGATCGTAGCCTTGGATGCCGAGACTGGTAAGACTATCTGGAAAAGCCGTTCGCTACAGGATGAGGGCGGTTATGCCTCGCCTATATTGATTACGTATAATGGACATCGTAAGATCGTGGCGTTGACCGGTAATCGTATCGTCGGGGTGAATCCGGAAAATGGGCAGATCGATTGGACTTTCGACGATCTGGGTAAGGAGGGCAGCCAGTATATCGTACCTACCAACACGCCGCTTTATAAGGACGGACGGATTTTTACGGCGAACGGATATGGTGCGGGGGCCTTTATGTTGCAACTGAATGAGGACGCATCTGGCGTGAGGCTGTTATGGCGCAATAAGGGCTTTGATCCTCATCATGGCTGCTTTGTCTTGGTGGACGGGATTATTTACGGTTCCAGCCACGGACGGAATGGCTTGGGGAAATGGATGGCTGTCGATTGGAATACCGGACGGACAAGGTTTGAGATGAATTGGGGCAAGGGAGTGGGCGAAGGTTCTGTCATCGCCGCTGATGGCATGTTGTATTGCTCTGATGAACGCCGGGGGATGGTCGGTTTGGTGCGTGTGAATCCCGCTAAGTTCGATCTGGTGAGCTTTTTTCGTATCACGAGAGGCGAAGGAGCTTTCTGGGCACATCCGGTTATTCATCGGGGAATATTGTATGTGCGTCACGGGAATGCGTTGATGGCTTATAAGATAAAAGGATAGGAAAACTTAATTATAACCTAAATCGAATAAAAATGAGACTGGTAAGAATGCGGAAAATGAGATTGGGAGGTCTGAGTGTCGCCATGGCTTGTCTTGCTTCTGTGAGCATGACGGCGCAATCCCCGTATGGTTGGAGAGGACCGGAGCGGGATGGCGTTTATTTTGAGAATGGCTTGTTGAAAGAGTGGCCTTCGGAAGGACCTGAGTTATTATGGGAAACCATGGAGTTGGGTAAGGGATATTCCAGCCCCGTGATCGTGGATGGCCGTTTGTACATAACGGGTATGGATGAGGAAGGGACGCAGGAGATTTTCTTCGCCTATTCCTTGGACGGGAAGAAATTGTACCAAACCGCTTATGGTGTACCTTGGACGGATACCTACCCGGAGACCCGTACCACGCCTACGATCGAGAACGGGAAGGCTTATGTCATCAGCGGATCGGGCGAGATCGTCTGCTTGGATACGGCAGACGGCAAGATCGTCTGGAAAGTGGACGGAGGCAAGAAGTTCGAGCGTATGACCGGAAAATGGGGCACGTCCGAGTGTCCGCTGGTCTTCGATAACAAGGTTATTTATACGCCGGGTGGAAATCAGACGACAATGGTGGCCTTGGACGCGGAGACGGGAGAGACCGTATGGAAAAGCGAGCCTTTGGGTGAGCACAGTTCGTATACTTCTCCGCTCTTGGTAATGAATAACGGTAAAATAAAGATCGTGGGCGTGACCGGAAAGAGCGTGTTTGGGGTGAATCCGGAAACAGGCAAGATCGAGTGGACTTTCCGTGACTGGGGACGGTCTCCGGAAGATATGGCGAAAGGATTTGAATCGATCGCCCCCAATACCCCGCTTTATGATAACGGGCGCCTTTTCGTCTGTAACGGTTATAACATGGGTTCTTTTATGCTCCGCTTGAACGTAGATGCTACGAAAGCGGATCTGGTATGGAGGAACGACGATCTCGATACGCATCACGGCGGTTTTGTGTTGGTGGATGGCGTGATTTATGGCTCTAATTGGATCAATAACGGTTCCGGGAACTGGGTGGCCGTGGATTGGAACACGGGCGAGACTAAATTTGACACGCCTTGGCCGGGGGGTAAGGGAAAAGGCTCTATCATCGCTGCGGACGATATGCTTTATTGTTATGACGAGCGCCGTGGAACGGTAGGCTTGATTCGCCCTAACCCCGAAAAGTTCGACGTAGTGAGTGAGTTCCGGATCACGAAGGGAGTAGGCCCGCATTGGGCGCATCCTGTTATCCATGAGGGAGTGCTTTATATACGTCATGGGAACGCGTTGATGGCTTTCAAAATTAAATGACAAAATATCACCTAAAAAAAGAATGAGTATGATTACAGTACAAAAGATGAGATTGTATGGTCTGGGGATCGCTTTCGCATGTTTCGCGTGGGTAGGAGCGACCGCCCAGACGCCGTACGGATGGAGGGGACCGGAGCGAAGCGGTACTTATCCGGAAACGGGTTTGCTGAAAGAATGGCCCGCCGGAGGCCCTAAGTTGTTATGGGAAACGATGGATGCCGGCAAGGGATACTCCAGTCCGGTGATCGTAGGCGATCGCCTGTATCTCACGGGAATGAACGAGGATGAGACCCAAGAGATCTTTTCCGCTTATACCTTGGACGGGAAGAAAGTGTATGAGGTGGCCTATAGCGCGCCTTGGGGCGATACCTATCCGGAGACACGCACCACGCCGGCTATCGATGGAGACAAGGCTTATGTGATCAGCGGTTCCGGTGAGATCGTTTGCTTGGATATCAAGGATGGCAAGATCGTCTGGAAAGTGGACGGTGGCAATATCTATGGACGGAAGACTGGCAACTGGGGAACCTCTGAGTGTCCTTTGGTATATGATGATAAGGTGATTTATACGCCTGCGGGCGACCAGACGACGATGGTCGCTCTTAACAAGGACACGGGGGAATTGATCTGGAAGACCGAATCGTTTGGCGATACGGGCGCTTATGTCTCTCCGATATTGATATCCTATAAAGGGAAACGCCAGATTATCGGCTCTACGGCGAAGCATGTGATTGGCGTGAACCCGGATAACGGGACGGTGGAATGGTCGTTTGCTGATTGGGGGCCTAAAGAGGGCAAATGGGCCAACATCGCCCCGAACACCCCGTTGTATAAGGATGGGAAGATCTTTTTCTGCCATGGATATAACATCAATGGCGTTATGCTTCAATTGAGCGATGACTTGAAGAGTGTCTCCGTTGTTTGGCGCACCGATGTGCTGGATACGCACCATGGCGGCTATGTAGAGGTGAACGGCACGATCTATGGCTCCAACTGGATCAATAACAACCAAGGGAATTGGTGCGCAATCGATTGGAATACGGGTGCTAAAGGCTATGAGACCACATGGACGGGCGGCAAGGGTAAAGGCTCTATCATCGCCGCCGATGGCATGCTGTATTGCTATGACGAGCGTAGGGGGGCTGTAGCTTTGGTGAATCCCGATCCCGCGAAGTTCGATATTGTCAGCGAGTTCCGTATCACGAAGGGCGTGGGGCCGCATTGGGCGCACCCGGTTATCGTGAATGGCGTGCTATATATCCGTCATGGGTTCGCCTTGATGGCGTATAAGGTAAAATGAAAGAATGTATTAGGGCTTTCTTCTTGATGTGTTGATCTTCTAACGGCTGGTGCATGATCGTCCACCAGCCGTTGAATGATCATGCACCAACTGTTGGACGATCTTCTAACAGCCGTTGGATGATCGATGAGACAAGACAAAAACGTTAAACTCCCTAGAGGAAACGACTAAGGTTTCTCTATATTTTAGCGAGCGCTTGCTCCAGATCCGCGATCAGGTCGTCTATATGTTCTGTCCCGACGGAAAGGCGAATCGTGCCCGGATAGATTTCTTGTTCCGTCAGTTCCTCGGCGTTGAGTTGCGAATGGGTGGTGCTAGCCGGATGGATAACCAGCGATTTCACGTCCGCTACGTTCGCCAGCAGGGAGAATATCTCCAGATTATCGATAAAGCGGTGCGCTTCCTCTTGCCCGCCCCGTATCTCGAACGTGAAGATCGATCCTGCTCCGTTCGGGAAATATCGCTGGTAAAGATCGTAGTTCGGATGATCGGCTAGCGCCGGATGGTTTACCTTCTTTACTTTCGGGTGGTTCTTCAGGAATCCCACAACCTTAAGAGCATTGGCCACGTGGCGTTCCACACGCAAGGAAAGTGTCTCTAGGCCTTGCAGTAATATAAACGTGTTGAACGGACTGATTGCCGCTCCTGTATCGCGTAACAATACGGCACGGATGCGGATGGCGTAAGCGGCGGGGCCGGCGGCATCTACGAAGCGTATGCCGTGATAGCTAGGGTCTGGCTCGGTCAGTTGAGGGAACTTGCCGGAAGCTGCCCAGTCGAACTTGCCGGAATCTACGATAACTCCCCCTAATGAGGTTCCATGCCCACCGATAAACTTCGTGGCCGAATGGACCACTATATCCGCTCCATGCTCGATCGGGCGGATCAGGTAAGGCGTTCCGAAGGTATTATCTATGATCAATGGGATGTGATGCTTATGCGCTATGGCTGCAACCGCTTCTATATCGATGATATTCGAGTTCGGATTGCCTAAGGTCTCTATAAAGACCGCTTTGGTATTTCCTTGGATCGCATTCTCGAAGTTCGAGAGATCGTGCGGGTCTACGAACGTGGTCGTCACGCCATACGCCGGCAGTGTATGCGCCAGCAGATTATAGCTACCTCCGTAAATCGTCTTGGCGGCTACGATATGATCACCCGCACGTGTGATGTTCTCGAAAGCGTATGTGATGGCCGCTGCCCCGGATGCTACCGCTAACGCGGCTACGCCTCCTTCGAGGGCGGCAATGCGTTGCTCGAAGACGCTTTGCGTGGGATTCGTCAGCCGTCCGTAGATATTTCCCGGATCTTGCAGGCCGAAACGAGCGGCGGCATGGGCCGAGTTATGGAATACGTAGGAGGTCGTTTGGTAGATGGGTACCGCACGGGCATCTGTTGTTGGATCGGCTTGCTCTTGTCCGACATGAAGTTGTAAAGTCTCGAAATGCAAATTCTTTGTTTCCATTGTGATCTTATGCTTTAATTGTTTGTTTGTCCTTGAATTATTTTCCAGCAAAAGTATATGATGGGGATATATCGAACAATATCTTTTGAAAATATGGAAAATAAATCTATTTTTGTGATCTTGATAAGAATGTAACGATTGTAAGGAAGATAAAAAGAACCTTGTAACAGAATATTTATCTATGGACTCTTTGGATAAGACAGATTTACAGATCCTCCGTATCTTGCAGGATAATTCCCGGCTGACAACCAAAGAACTTGCCGCCCGGGTAAGCCTATCGTCGACTCCCGTGTTTGAGCGGCTTAAACGATTGGAGAGCAATGGTTATATAAAAAAATACATAGCCGTACTGGATGCGGAGAAGCTGAATCAAGGTTTCGTCGTGTTTTGTAGCGTGAGACTGACCCGGCTGAACAAGGATATCGCGTCGGAATTTACCCGGATCATCCAAGATATCCCGGAGGTCACGGAGTGCTATAACATATCCGGCGACTATGACTATCTGCTCAAGATACACGCTCCCAATATGAAGCACTATCAAGAATTTATCTTGAACGTGCTGGGAACGATCGATAGCTTGGGCTCGCTGAGAAGCACTTTCGTGATGGATGAGGTCAAACACGAGTATGGCATCCATATCTGATGGGATGATCCGGCAGATAAGTCTTCGTATGTTGTTAAAGATTCCTTGCGAAGATTGTTTTTCCGGTAATATGTCCGTACTTTGTACAACAAATGAATATTAAGAGATAAATGGAAGATAAAAAGAATGATTATACCCTTAAAGAGGAGCAGATCGCTCGTTTCGCTAAGGCGTTAGGACATCCGGCTAGGGTCGCTATCCTGCATTTTCTGGCAAAGCGGGAGGCCTGTTATTTTGGGGCGATACATGAGGAATTGCCGATAGCGAAGGCTACCGTTTCCCAGCATCTGAAGGAGTTGAAAGATGCCGGCTTGATACAAGGAGAGATAGAGACTCCCAAGGTGAAGTATTGTATCAACCGGGTAAACTGGGAGATCGCCCGGCAGTTGTTCGCGAATTTCTTTGCGGATTGCGTGAAAAAGAAGGAGACGTGCTGCGATGATTGAATGAGGTATGTCTTATGTGTTATTGTTCGTGTTATTGCGAATTAATGACCGTTTAACAATACTGGGAAGACCGTTATTTGTCTAGAATTATATAATAAAATCAAGTACTATATCTATTGACTATGAATTAGTTGTTCGTTGTTTTACGATCATAAAACCTCTCTTGTGTATTTCGTGATTATACCCGTTATTTTCGTTTTAAGGAGCATTAAGGTTTCTTGCTTCTACAGGTCTTTTATATTTGCGTTACTTATTTTTTAAACCACGATTATCTAACGAAAAAATAAGATACCAGATGAAAGCATTTGTAGGAGAACTGATTGGAACTTTTGTTTTGACGCTATTTGGCTGCGGATCTGTAGCCGTAGCGGTATTGTTCGGAGAGTATGGAAGCATATTCCAGATCGCGTTGGTTTGGGGGATTGGCGTTACGCTCGCTATTTACTTAACCCGGCATTTATCATGCGCGCATTTGAATCCGGCCGTTACAGTGGCCATGGTGCTGAGTAAACGGATGAAAGCCGATAAACTGCTTTCTTACCTATTGGCCCAGTTTGCGGGGGCGTTTCTCGCCGGAGCCGTATTGTATGGATTATTAGCGCCTACAATTTCCGCTTATGAGCTGGCGCATGGCATCGTGCGCGGTACGGAGGCCTCGATCGATACAGCTCGTATGTTCGGTGAGTTCTATCCGAATCCCGGCGATAGTATGGCGGTTGTCTCGATGCCTTTGGCGATGGTTGCCGAGGGGTTCGGCACGTTCTTGCTGGTGATGTTTATCTTCGCCTTGACGGAAGGTTGTAACGTGGGACGGCCGAGCGATACGATGGCTCCGGTGTTTATCGGGCTGTCGGTCTCTTCCATCATTTGCTTGATCGCTCCATTGACACAGGCGGGGCTGAATCCTGCCCGCGACTTTGGTCCTCGTTTGGTCTCTTGGCTGGCGGGCTGGGGTGAGGTGGCTTTCCCGGATGCTTGTTGCGGAGGTTTCTTCTTTGTCTATATTCTGGCCCCTATCTTGGGAGGGGCGGTAGCGGCTTATGCGCTAACCTATGTGATAGAGCCGCTGATCAAGCAGGGAGACGGTTCGTGTGAGTGCGAGAAATAGTAATCATTATAATAAACGAAACGGATATGAAACAAACGAGATTGATCTTAGTGGGAGGTTTTTTGGGAGCGGGAAAAACAACACTGTTATGGGAAACTGCCGTGCGATTGATGAATAAAGGGCTGCGTGTAGGTTTGATTACGAACGACCAAGCTCCGGAACTTGTGGACAGCGAGTTGCTGAAGTTGTCGGATCTGCGGGTTGCCGAGGTAAGTGGCAGTTGTTTCTGCTGTAATTTTAACGGATTCACGGATGCGATCAAGGAGATTCGTGCCGAAGCCTCGGCCGACGTGATTATCGCTGAGCCGGTGGGTAGTTGCACGGATTTGTCGGCTACGATCATGCAACCTTTGAAGCAATATTGGAATACGGAGTTGAAGATTTCCCCGCTGACGGTCTTGGCGGACCCGAATCGCTTGGTCTCTATCTTGAATGGGGGGAATGGGGGGTTGCATCCGGATGCCGCTTATATTTATAAGAAACAATTGGAGGAAAGCGATATCATCTTGCTGAGTAAGTCGGATGTGTTGAAACGGGAAGAGACCGCGGTCTTGAGACAACGTTTATCGGACGCGTTTCCGGGTGCGACGGTTTTATCGGCGAGTGCCCAGACCGGTGAGGGCATGGACAAATGGATCGAGGCCGTGATGAGCCGCCAAGATGCGGGCAAGCGCTTATTGGAGATAGATTATGATACCTACGCCCACGGCGAGGCTGTGTTGGGCTGGTTGAACGGGACGCTTCAGTTGCATGGCGTGAGTGATGATTGGGATGATTTCCTGAAAACGCTGATGAAGGGTTTTGCCGTTAAGTTCGATGAGGCGGGTTGCGCCGTAGGACATGTGAAAGTGATCGCGGAGAATGGTAAGCGTTTCGCCGTGGGCAACCTGACCGGGAAACAGGATACCTTATCGTTGAGAGGCTCTGCCGGAGCGGGGGAAGATCTGAAGTTGATCATTAATGCCCGGGTTGAGACTACACCTGAGTTATTGGATCAGATGGTCCGGGAGGTGTTGATCGGTATGATAGACGGTAAGTATGAGGAAGAGGTCGTGGCTTGGCGTTTCTTGCAGCCCGGTCGTCCCAACCCGACCCATCGTTTCGTTGAGATCATAAAATCTTAATCGATATATAGATGAAACATATCGTTATTTGGAGGCAGGCACTTTTAGTTTTGTGCCTGTCCTGCTCTTCTTTTGCCTTCTCGCAGGAGGAAAAAGAGATCCGGCAGAATGGAATCAGTGTAAACGAATCCAACGAGCTGATCGAGCAACTGAAGAATATGCCGTTCATAGAGGTAGGGAAAGGCGTATCTTTCCAATCGAAGAACAATACGTTTGGTATGACGATGCGTGCCCGCATGCAGAGTCTCTTGGAATTTGATCTGGATGAGGATTTCCATCATACGTCTATGGATGCGGAGGTGAAGCGTATCCGTTTGAATTTCGAGGGATATGTGTTGTCTCCTAAGCTGTTGTATTCTATTCAACTGGGATTCGCCCCGAATGATACGAGGACGGTTCCTAATGGCAACGCGAACTTCGTGCGAAACGCTATCCTCTATTACAAACCGAACTCTACTTGGAACTTCGGGGTTGGTCAGGCGAAAATCAAGTCAAACCGTGCCCATAGCAATTCTTCCAGCGCATTGGAGTTCGTGGACCGAAGCATCGTGGACGGACAATTCCATTTGGATCGTGACTTTGGTTTCTTCGGGGAGTTCTTCCACCGGGTAGCCGGTACTTTCAATGTCTCGGCGAAAGCCTCGATTACGACCGGTGAAGGAAGGAACTGGGGGAGTAACGGTAGTGAGAGTGGTTTCGCTTATACAGGGCGTCTGGAATTGTTCCCCTTGGGGACGTTCAAGGGAAAAGGGGAGGCTCTGGAGGGCGATTATGAGTATGAGGAAACGCCTAAGTTAATGCTTGGAGGTGCCTATTCGTATAATGATAAATCAACTCGTGTTCATGGGCAGAACGGAGCGATCATCCCGGATGGAGAGACCCGGACATTGAAAACCTACTATGCGGATCTAGTCTTAAAGTACCGGGGATTCGCTTTCGTTACGGATTTTATGGGACGTGCCTGTGGTTCTCCTCTATTCGCCTCCGATCCGGATTTATCGGTCTTTGTTGGCAAGGGATTGAATGTGCAAGCTAGTTATATGCTTCCAAAACATTGGAGCGTAGCCTTACGAAACGCTACCCTGTTCGCGGACGAGGAGATTCGTCCGGTGGTTGGTTACAAGAACTACAACCAAACGACATTCGGGTTGACAAAATATATAGTGGGACATAATTTCAAGGTACAGGCGGATGCCTCATACAATCAGATGCGGGAAGCTATCGGTCCGTATGATCGTTGGCAATTTCGCTTCGTGCTGGAAGTCGGGATTTAAAAAGAGTATTCATGAAATAAAAGTTAGAAAAAGATGAGAAAGTTAGGATTTGGTATTTTGATGGCGTTATTGAGTTTGTTCGTTTTTAATATGGATTTGGAAGCCCGTAAGACATGGGCTACGGGCAAGCATGGTATAAAAGTATTGATATTATGTACGGGAAACACTTGCCGTAGCCAGATGGCACATGGGTTTATGGCCTCTTATGGAGATGACGTGGCGGTATATTCGGGTGGAGTCAGCGCTGAGAAACGGGTTAATCCGAGAGCTGTCATGGTGATGCGGGAAATGGGGATCGATATCAGCGATCATACTCCGCACCAAGTAGACGAATATCTGAATGAGGATTGGGATTACGTGATCACGGTATGCGATCACGCGAAAGAGACTTGCCCTGTATTCAATGGTAAGGTGAAACATTTATTGCATATGGGATACGAGGACCCATCAAAGGCCACGGGTTCTTATGACTTTATCATGAGCGAGTTCCGTCGTATCCGCGATCAGATCAATGATGATTTCTTCAAGTTGTATACATCTATGGAGGAACGAAAATAGAATGGAAGGTTTATTCTGACAAGTGTTTATTGGAAATAGGGGTGAGTGTTAATTGTCTGTTTAATATATATTATAAATGAAAGCGATAGAAAAGATTAAGGCTGGAAATATTGATTTATCGGAAGATGAGATCATAGAGTTGTTACGTATAAATAATTTTAGTAGCGAATATTATGATTTGCTAGCGGCCTCGAACGCCTTATCTCGGCGGAAGTTCGGGAACCGGGGATATGTGTTTACGCAAATAGGGATTAATGCGGAGCCTTGTCCGATTAATTGTAACTTTTGCTCTATGGCCGCTACCCATTATTCATTGAACGATAAATGGAAGAAATCGGTGGAGGATATATGTCAGGAAGTGCAATTTCTGCAAAAGTCTTATTTTGATGACTTTTTCATGATGACAACAGCCAACTATCCGATAGAGGAATTTATCTCTGTGGGGCGGTCTGTGAGGGGACTATTAAGAAAGGATCAAAAAATGGTGGCTAATATCGGTGATTTTGGTTTGGATACTGCCTTGAAATTGAAAGAGGTCGGTTTCACTGGTGTCTATCATATCAACCGTTTGCGAGAGGGTGAGGATACGATGGCGAAAACGGAAGACCGGGAGGCGACTATGCGAGCGATTAAAGAGGCTGGCCTGGAGCTTTATTATTGTATAGAACCCATAGCCCCGGAACATTCTTATGAGGAGCTGGCAGTAGAGATCCTAAGAGCCAAGGATTTGAAAATAGATGTAATGGCCGCTATGCGTCGGATTCCGGTGAAAGGAACTCCTCTTTATGAGAAAGGGCAAATTTCAGACTTGGAGCTGACGAAAATTGTCGCTGTATCCAATCTGGCAGTCAACCCATCTCGATCGATGAATGTACATGAACCCATCAAATTAGCTATGCTGGCAGGCGTGAACCAATTGTATGCTGAAGTCGGGGCAAATCCTCGTGACACAGAAAGCCATACGGAACAAAATCGGGGATTTAATCCGGAGGGAGCATGGAGTTTATTGAGGGAGTTTGGATACGTCTCATCTGCTTATTGACTCCCGGAGAAGCGTAAATAAGTTGCAGGCATCCTATTTTTGTCTTTTGTTAGGGTTTCCTTCCAAATATTTGTATATATTTGTGGCTATACAGTATAAAAATGGGAGGTGTAAAACCATGGACGATACAAAGGACACAAAAGATATAAAAGAAACGGGCGAGGCTGCGTCCGTTCTCTCTGCGGACGAACAGATGATACAAGATGGGTTCAATGCGTTGTTGAACGATTATTTGAAGTCAAACCACCGCCGTAAGGTCGAACGAATCACGAAAGCTTTTAATTTCGCTAATCAAGCGCACGCCGGAGTGAAACGGCGTTCCGGCGAACCTTATATAATGCATCCTATCGCCGTGGCTCGTATCGTGTGCCGGGAGATGGGTTTGGGCTCTACCTCTATTTGCTCTGCGCTATTGCATGATGTCGTGGAAGATACCGAGTATACGGTGGAGGATATCCGGGATATGTTCGGAGACAAGATCGCCCAGATCGTGGATGGCTTGACGAAGATATCCGGTGGCATTTTTGGGGAACAGGCCTCGGCTCAAGCCGAGAACTTCCGTAAGTTGCTGCTGACTATGAGTGACGATATACGGGTGATTCTAATCAAGATCGCAGACCGTCTTCATAATATGAGGACTTTGGGTTCCATGCTTCCCGCCAAGCAATTTAAGATCGCAGGTGAGACTCTTTATTTGTATGCTCCTCTGGCGCATCGTCTGGGTCTCTTCTCGATCAAGACGGAACTGGAGGATTTGAGTTTTAAATACGAGCATCCGCAAGAATACGATTTCATCAGCGCTAAGTTGAAAGCGACAGAAGAGAGCCGTAATAAATTATTCGAACGTTTCGCCGCCCCTGTGGACGAGAAGCTGAAATCGATGGGACTTCAGTATGAGATGCGTGCCCGTGTGAAATCGGTCTATTCCATTTGGAATAAGATGGAAAGCAAGGGTGTCGCTTTCGAGGATATTTATGATATTTATGCGGTCCGCATTATTTTTGACCCGCTTCCCGGTGTGGACGAGAAAAATCAATGTTGGGATATCTACTCGGCTATTACGGATATTTACCGGATTCGTCCCGACCGTATCCGTGATTGGGTGAGCCGTCCGAAAGCGAACGGTTATCAAGCGCTTCATCTGACCGTTATGGGACCGGATGGACAATGGGTAGAGATCCAGATCCGTAGCCGCCGTATGGATGATATCGCAGAGAAAGGCTTCGCTGCCCATTGGAAATACAAGGAATCCAACGTGGAGGAGGATACGGAATTGGATAAATGGATACAAACCATTACCGAGATATTGGAGAGTCCGGACCCGAATGCGCTGGATTTCTTGGATACGATCAAACTGAACTTATTTACTTCCGAGATATTTGTTTTCACTCCGAAAGGAGATATAAAGACATTGCCCCAAGGGGCTACCGCCTTGGATTTCGCTTATGCGCTTCACTCCGATATCGGTAATAAATGTATTGGTGCTAAGGTAAACCATCGTTTGGTGCCATTGAGTCATCCGCTGTCCAGTGGAGATCAGGTGGAGGTCTTGACTTCCCGTTCTCAGGAGCCGCAACCGGAGTGGTTGAACTTCGTGACTACCGCTAAGGCTCGTGCGAAGATCGATGCCGTATTAAAGCGTGTCCGTAAAGAGGTCGCTAAGTATGGAGAGATAAAAGTTCTTGATGCCTTCAAGCGTTCGGAGCTTGAGGCGAGTACATCCAATCTGGATAAATTAGGCATGTACTTTGGATTCTCGAAACGCGAGGAATTCTTTTATGCGGTAGAGAAGGGGGATGTGGTTTTGCCCGAGAATTTAAAGAAGCTGTTGAAGGAGAAGACGGATAATGTCTTGTTTAAGTATGTGAAACAGGCGTTGGGTGTCGCTTCCAAGAAGGTGAAACAACCCGAAGAGGAGGAAGCCAAGAAAGAGAAGCCTAAATATGATAAGAAAAAGCCTTATTTATTGAAAGAGGAGGCTTTTGAGCGTAATTATGTAATTGCCGAATGTTGTAAGCCGATTCCGGGAGATGACTCTTTAGGTTTTATCAATGACGATGGTAACGTAGTGGTTCATAAACGTTCCTGCCCGATCGCCATGCGCTTGAAAAGTAGCTTTGGCGAACGTATCTTGAATACGGTTTGGAGCAGCCATATGAACGCTTCTTTTGAGGCCACGCTAGAGGTGAAAGGTATAGACTCGATAGGCGTACTGAATACGATCACGAAAACGATTTCCGAGGATTTCAACGTGAACATCATGCGCTTGCTGATCGAGGCGAAAGACGGCGTGTTCGAAGGTAAGATAAAGATGAAAGTTCATGACGTAGAAGATATCCAGAAAATGTGCGTGACTTTGTCGAAGATACAGAATATTAAATCTGTCGGACGTGTAGCGGATTAAGTGTAGCGAAGTGCTTCGCTACACTTTTGTTTTATAAAAGCTTTATCAGCCGACAATCAAATAAGTTATATAAGCTATATAACAAGCGATCAATAGGATTCCCTCCGGCCTAGTGATGGTCCGTTTCTTGAAGAAAAGGCCAAAAATATAAAGCAATACGCATGAACCGATCATGACGCCCAAATCCAGATTGGTAATGCCTTGTATGTTCATCGGCGTGATTGTCGCGCTACAACCTAATACGAAGAATATATTGAAGAGGTTGGAACCGATAACATTTCCGATCGCCATCTCCGGGTTCTTCTTTAAGGCGGCCACGACGGAAGTCGCTAACTCAGGAAGAGAGGTTCCTCCGGCCACTAAAGTCAAACCGATAATAGATTCGCTGACACCCAGTCCACGGGCGATACCAGAAGCTCCATCCACGAAAAATTGTCCTCCGTAAATCAAACCAGCCAATCCACCAATGATGAATAAACTCGCTTTCCAAATGGGCATTATTTTAATCGTGCTCTCTCCATTTTCCTCTCCATTATGTGCGATCGCGAATGTATAGCCAAGGAAAATGGCGAAGAAGCATAATAGTAACATTCCATCGCTACTACTGATACTATTTTGCGATGCGCCGTTGATCAAAACGTCATTCGCGCAAATAAATAATACGATTGAGGCAAGCACGCAAAGAGGGATCTCTTTGCTCAACGTACCTTTCGTGACGCTGATCGGTACGATAGCGGCCGTACAGCCGACAATCATCAAGGCGTTAAATATATTGCTTCCTACTACATTACCAATAGCGATATCTGAGCTTCCTTTCAAGGCAGATACGACACTGACCGTTAATTCCGGTGCGGAAGTCCCAAACGCCACAATAGTTAACCCGATTACTAAGCTGGAAATATTGAAGCGTTTGGCTACCGAGGCGGCACCATCCGTCAAGGCGTTAGCCCCAACTAAAATTAGTAGTAAACCGCCAATTAGTAATACGATATCCATTAGTCTTTAGAATGGCAAATCATCGATAGGATTGGCCGGTCCGAAATCAGGAGCGGATGAGGCTGGAGCCGTAGGAGCGGAAGCCGGAGCGAAATTATCCGGAGTTACTCCCATCGGAGCGGCTTGAGAAGCTGCCGCCATCGGACGGTCTACTTTCCATGCGTTGATACTGGTGAACCAGCGGCCTTGGTACTCACGGCTGTCAATGTCGAAAGAGACTGTCAATTCCTCGCCCGGCTGAATGGCCGCTTGAGCGATCTTATCCGCTCCGAATATCTGGAAGCATACTTTCTTGGGATATTGATCGTGTGTCTCTAATACGTACTCTTGTTTTTTCCATTCGTTTCCGGCTTTGCTGACACCGCCTACTTCCGGTAGGACTTGAATAATTTTTCCTGTAATTTCCATGTCTTGTATTTTATTTGCTTATGTTTTATTTAATTGGGGACGAAGGTACGGTTTTGTTCTGGTTTTATCAACAGAATAATCACACTTTCGGGGCAAAAGCATCGAATGCGTCTTTCATAGCTAACAGCTCTTCTTTGATCTGTTTCAGGCGGTTTACGATCTCTTCTTGCCGGATCGTCGTCTCTTTATTGTCCTTCAGTTTTTGCCGTGCGCCGGCCAAGGTCATCCCTCTCTCTTTAACCAGATGGTAGATGAGGCGTACCGCGTCGATATCCTCCTGCTTGTAAAAACGGGTACCTTTGCTCGTCTTCCTTGGATTGATGATATCGAACTCTTTCTCCCAAAAGCGAAGGGTGGACTCGTTCACGTCGAACATCTGCGCCACCTCGCTGATGGAAAAATAGAGCTTGAGATCTTTATTCTTTTTTAGACTCATACTGCTAATGAAGTTTAATCCATA
The DNA here is from genome assembly GCF_003434625.1 of Parabacteroides sp. AM17-47. NCBI lineage: Bacteria > Pseudomonadati > Bacteroidota > Bacteroidia > Bacteroidales > Tannerellaceae > Parabacteroides > Parabacteroides sp. AM17-47. The sequence continues at coordinate 148,703 of NZ_QTLI01000013.1, read as the reverse complement.
ACCTGGCCATGATTCTCGGCGATCTGGATCATACGGTCGTATTCCTCAGGTGAGAGATCCATGTAATAGTATTTGGACGGATTATCATGCTTTCCTCGTACGATTACCTCATAATGCAAGTGAGGGCCGGTAGATTTCCCGGTATTTCCAACCTCGCCAATCACCTCTCCACGAGTAACCTTCTGTCCGACACGTTTCTTGAACTTACTCATATGACCGTATAACGTCTGATAGCCGTAGCCATGATCGATAATCAAACAATTTCCGTATCCCTGTTTCCAAGCGGCAAAAGTGACAACGCCATTACCTGTCGCATAGATCTCCGTTCCCACTTTAGCCGAGAAATCCATTCCAGAATGGAAACGAGGTGTACGGTAAATCGGGTCGATACGCACGCCATAGCCGGAAGCGGTACGACGCAGATCCTTATTGGAAATCGGCTGGATAGCCGGGATACATTTACTTCTCTCTTCTTGGTTCTTTCCTAGGGAGATCAGTTCTTCCAAGGAATTGGATTGGATATATAATTGCTTACGTAGCATATCCATCTTTTGGGTCGTGGAGACAACAAGCTCCGGATTGGACAGGCTCATCAAATGCTCGTAACGGTTTGTCCCTCCAAACCCGGCTTTCCGAACGGACTCCGGGATGGACTCGGCTTGGAAGATCGCCCGGTACAGATTCTCATCACGCTGTTGGATATCATCCAATACGTCCAACGCGTTATTTAAGCGAAGGGAAAGTACCTCGTATTGAGTTTGCAATAGGCGGTTCTCCTTACGTAACTGAGATTCCATCGGAGAGTCCACCAAATGCATCATGACGAAAAAAGTGGCTACGCCGAACGCTATTCCGGTGCTTAAATGGCGGAGAACGGTGAACAGCCGGTCTTTGCTAGATGGGTATACACGCTCATAATTGAGTGTGTTCGGATTGTATAAATAGTATGTTTTGCGACTTTTAAAGAGTTTCATCTACATTTTTTGTTATCTGAATGCACGCAAAAATAATAATTTGCAGTACTTTTGCAAATTGTTTTTCAGAATATTAACGAGAACTATATAAATAGATTATGTTGACAGCAAAAGAAATCCGTGAATCCTTCAAGCAATTCTTCGCTTCTAAGGAACACCAGATCGTGCCTTCCGCTCCAATGGTGGTAAAGGGTGACCCCACGTTGATGTTTACGAACGCGGGAATGAATCAGTTTAAAGATATTATCTTGGGCAACGTGCCCCGTAAGTATCCTCGTGTCGCGGACTCTCAGAAATGTCTTCGTGTTAGCGGTAAGCATAACGATTTAGAGGAGGTAGGGCATGATACCTATCACCATACGATGTTTGAGATGCTCGGAAACTGGTCGTTCGGAGATTATTTTAAGAAAGAGGCGATCAACTGGGCTTGGGAATACTTGGTAGAGGTATTGAAGCTGAATCCGGAGCGTTTATATGCCACCGTATTCGAGGGAAGCCCTGCCGAAGGCTTAGATCGTGATAACGAAGCTGCTGGTTATTGGGAGCAATATTTACCGAAAGATCATATTCTGAACGGTAACAAACATGATAACTTCTGGGAAATGGGGGACACGGGTCCTTGCGGTCCCTGTTCCGAGATCCATATCGACCTTCGTTCGGACGAGGAGCGTGCGGCGGTCAGCGGCGCCGATATGGTAAATAAGGATCATCCGCAGGTAATCGAGATCTGGAACCTTGTGTTCATGCAATTCAACCGCAAGGCCGACGGCTCTTTGGAACCGCTGCCGGCTAAGGTAATCGATACCGGTATGGGATTCGAGCGTCTGTGCATGGCATTGCAGGGTAAGACCTCAAATTATGATACGGACGTATTCCAACCGATTATCAAGGTAATCGCGGGAATGGCGGGTACGACTTACGGTACGGATAAACAGCAAGATATCGCTATGCGTGTGATCGCCGATCACATCCGTACGATCGCTTTCGCTATCACGGACGGACAGTTGCCTTCCAACGCTAAGGCCGGTTATGTAATCCGTCGTATCTTGCGGCGTGCCGTTCGTTACGGTTATACGTTCTTGGATCGCAAGGAAGCGTTTATGTATAAGCTTTTGCCCGTATTGATCGAGACGATGGGCGACGCTTATCCGGAATTGATCGCTCAGAAAACCTTGATTGAGAAGGTTATCAAGGAGGAGGAAGAATCTTTCCTTCGTACCTTGGAAACCGGTATCCGTTTGCTGGATAAGAAAATGGAGGAGACGAAGGCTGCGGGGAAGACGGTCTTGAATGGCGTAGATGCCTTTACATTATATGATACCTACGGATTCCCGTTGGACTTGACGGAATTGATTCTTCGTGAGAACGGCATGGAAGCCGATATCGAGGAGTTCAATAAGGCTATGCAGAAGCAGAAAGAGCGTGCCCGTAACGCCGCCGCTATCGAGACAGGCGACTGGATCACGCTGAAAGAGGGTGAATGTAAGTTCGTGGGTTATGATTTGTTCGAATGCGAGGCAGAGATCTTGCGTTATCGCCAGATCAAACAAAAGAATAAAGTATTATATCAGATCGTTCTGGATCAAACCCCGTTCTATGCGGAAATGGGTGGACAGGTCGGTGATACGGGTTGGTTGATCGCCGACGACGAGAAGATCGACGTGATCGATACGAAACGTGAGAATAATTTGCCGGTTCATTTGGTAGCGAAACTACCGAAGGACGTAACGGCTACATTTACCGCAAAGATCAACGTGAAAAAGCGTATCCAGTGTGAGTGTAACCACTCTGCCACGCACCTTTTGCATGAGGCGTTGCGTGAGGTATTAGGTACGCACGTAGAGCAGAAAGGTTCGTATGTTTCGCCTGATTCTTTACGTTTCGACTTCTCTCATTTCCAAAAAGTGACGGACGAGGAAATCCGTAAGGTGGAAATATTGGTTGGAGAGAAGATCCGTGCGAACTTCCCGTTGGAAGAGCATCGCAATATGCCGATCGCCGAAGCAAAGGCGCTAGGGGCTATGGCTTTGTTCGGTGAGAAATATGGCGATGAGGTACGTGTCGTGAAATACGGAAGCTCCGTGGAGCTATGTGGTGGTACGCATATCCCGGCAACCGGTATGATCGGTTCTTTGCGCGTGATAGGAGAGAGCTCTATCGCCGCAGGAGTCCGTCGTATAGAGGCGGTTACGGCCGAGGGCGCCGAGCAATTCGTATATGCCCAGCAAGATCTGATCCGTGAGTTGCGTGCGTTGATGAACCATATGCCGAATTTGGCGCAAGCGATGAAAAAGTCTATCGAGGAGAACGCCGAGATGAAGAAACAGATCGAGGATTATATCCGTGAGAAGTCTATGCGTTTGAAAGAGGAGATCGTGGCGAAAGCTTCGGAGAGCAATGGTATCAAGGTTATGCAGTTCGTTGGTAAGGCAAATGCGGACGCTATGAAGAACGTGGCTTTTCAGATCAAGGCGGAGACAACCGATAGCTTTGTCTTTGTTGCCGGTATCATTGACGATAACAAATGCACGCTCATGCTTATGTTAAGCGATGATTTGGTGAAAGAGGGCTTGCATGCCGGTAAGATCGTAAAAGAGGCCGCTAAGCATATCCAAGGCGGTGGTGGTGGACAACCCCATTTCGCTACGGCCGGCGGTAAGAACATGGAGGGCCTTTCTATTGCGGTTGGCGCTGTGAAAGAGGCTGTTGGAGTACAATAAAATCGGTTCGGAAGAAATTGACTTTTCTTTCGGACGCAATGATAGATTCCTTCGGATCGAATAAGAATTCCATCCGAAGGAATTTTTTTATGTCGTTTTGATAATCGGAATACATGTTTTACCTTTGTGGTCTAAGGTTTTAAATAAAAAAGATATGTCAGAGCAAAAAGTGGTTATTTGCAAGGACCTGAAATCGGAACTGCAAGATTTTCTCTTCTCTCTAAAATACGATAAGTTGTTCATCCTTATGGATACGAATACCAAAGAGAAATGTTTTCCCTTGGTAGAGGATATACCGGCCTTTCAAAAGGCGCCGATTCTCGTGATGGAAGCGGGTGATATGAATAAGGGTTTTGTCTCTTTAGCCCAGATATGGACAGCTTTGTCGAATGAGGGGGCTTCCCGTAACTCCTTGCTGGTGAATTTGGGCGGCGGTATGATTACGGATATGGGTGGTTTTGCCGGCGCTACTTTCAAGCGGGGCATCCGTACGATCAATATCCCTACGACCTTGATGGCGTCCGTCGATGCTGCGGTTGGCGGTAAGACGGGTATCAACTTCAATGGGTTGAAGAACGAGGTCGGTTCTTTTTATCCCCCCTTGTGTGTATTCATCGATTGCGATTTCTTGCGCACGTTGGATCGCGATAATATCCTTTCCGGTTATGCGGAGATGATCAAGCACGGGTTGATTAGTTCGATGGAGAATTATGCGTCTGTCATGCTTTTTGATATCGACACCATGAATTATTCGTATTTGAATAGTTTGGTAGGCCAGTCGGTCGCCGTGAAAGAGCGGATCGTAGAGGAAGATCCCAAGGAACAAGGTATTCGTAAGGCATTGAATTTCGGTCATACGATCGGCCACGCTTTCGAGAGCTTGTCTTTCCTGAAAATGCGTCCGATCTTGCATGGTCATGCGGTAGCGGCGGGTATCGTGAGCGAGCTTTACCTCTCGCATAAGCAGTGTGGCTTCCCGATGGAGAAATTGAGTCAAGTCGTTTATTATATAAAAGAGTATTATCCGGCGCTCTTCTTTGACTGCACGGACTACGATACCTTATATGAGTTAATGACACATGATAAAAAGAATGAGGGCGGTATCATCAACTTCACTTTACTGAAAAATGTAGGAGATGTCCGTATCAACCAATCGGTCACCAAGGAAAAAATCTTGGAGTCTCTTGATTTTTATCGTGAAAGTTTTGGCATTTAACGGAAAAAAACTACCTTTGCACCCGTAAAATAAAAGCGGGATGTAGCTCAGCCCGGTTAGAGTACGCGTCTGGGGGGCGTGTGGTCGCTGGTTCGAATCCAGTCATCCCGACTAAAGCTGAGATAAAAGGAGTTAAGTCTATGGCTTAACTCCTTTTTTTACTCTCTACCACTTTCCTAAAACAATGAGGCAGTAGAAATTCCGACTCATCCGATATTCATGGGGGATAGCCTTAAATCATGACAATAGATTAAAATTGATATATTTCCGTTTGAATTTAGTGCGGTCATTCCAGCCTGTTTTAGCCATTATATCTGTTAATGGTTGCTTAGTGCCGACTTATCGGTGCATGCTCTGTGAGTTCAAAGTCTTTTGGGGCACGATTGTTTATCGGAGTAGGGAGGCCTAGCTGTTTGATAGAGTGCCATTGGCTGCTGAAGTGAATAACTAACGGCTTGTCGAATGAATAACTAGCGGCTATATATAGCCGCTAACTAACGGCTCGGGAAGTGAATAACTGATCACTTGGAAAGCCTTCTACGGCCTGCGAAATCAAGTATGCGTTAACCTAGAGGAGGATTTTTGGAAATTATATTATATATGTACACGTACATTAAAGAATATGATATATGTGAATAGGTTTTAGTAATACATACCAATAATATCAAGGACTGATTTATCTAATAAAACGGCTAGTATAAACGATCGTTTTAATCAGTCATTTGCAAAGGTACGCGTTTCTTTGACTTCTGCAACCCTTCCGGGCTATTTTTTTCATCCCTTATTCTCTTTCTTATCAATAGGATAGCCTATCCTTTACGAAACAACCGATTCTGTAAACGAATCTCTCTTTTTACTCTTCGAAAAACGCAAGGTTTAGACGATCGTTTAGACTAGTCGTTTTTGAATAGAGGGCGATTGATTAAGGTCTTGATAGATATTTAATTAACACTATTATTAATATTTAAATTAGAGATTATGAACAAAGGGATTTTTACTTTGATGACAGCGGCTTTATTGTCCGCAGGTTCAGCGGTAATGCCTGTTAATGCTGCTTCTGAGATTACAGCCTATTCGACTGTAAATAAAGATAAGGTATTAGCTAACGGCGTGAAGTTCTATTTGCAAAAGAGTACAGAAGCAAAAGCTGGAGAGACTTATTACACGGTAAAAGAAGTGACACTTAAAGACAAGACTAAGGTTTGGACTTTGACTGAGGCTGAGTCTGCAGAAAAAGCGTCTGTTTTTGAGGTTTCTAATTATGCTAAGGTAGGTAACCAGTACACCTTCTCATTGTCTGCAAATGGGAAAGTTGTTACTTTTCAGAAAGATGCCTCTAGCATTGAAGATGGCGCTGATTTGAATGCGGATGCCCGTACAACAACTATTCTTTCTACCGTAAACAAGCTAAGTGCAATCAAAACGTTGCCTGCTTTCTTGAAAGAAGCTACAGGTTTTTCAGTGATTCTAGCTACTGAGGTAGAGACTATGGATGCTGAAGCATTGAATACTTATAATAAGAATGGCTTTACTTTCGGATTTAACGCTCCGACTGAGTTAGTATCCAATCCGTTCGCCCAGCCGATCTATGCGGTAGATTATACGGAAGAGGTTGCTACTGCGGCTGAAGGTGAGACTTTCGGCAATACGTACTTTGTTGTTGGTGGTACGGAGAAGGCTTTGAAGGCTTTGAAGGAAGACTACAAGGATGGAACATTGGATGAGAAAGACTTGCTGTTCAATAAGGACATCAAGATCCTAGCTTTGAAAAAGGACGTTAAGTATGACGTGAAAGCTGCTAAGACTACGGCTTATAAATTAGAGACTGTAGCTGGTGATAAGGCCAATGTGGCTGAACACTCCGCTGCTTTCATGGTAACGGAATTCGATAAGTTGGCTAATCCGGATGAATATCAGTTGAAGATCAAGTCTCCGGAAGCAGAAACCGCTCTTTATATGGGTGCTATTCGTTTCACTTCTACGGATACGAAGACTTATGTGACTACTGTAGAGGAAGGCGAGATCGGTTCTTTGATCAACGCGACTTTAGGTGCTAGCACTTATTTGAAACCTTCTGTATTGTTGAAGGAAGGCGTGGCTAACTTCGTGAATGTTTACTTCACTAGCTCGAATGAAAGTCAAAAGGACAAGAGCCTTACAACTGAGTATCATAAATACTTGGTTCCGGGTGTTTCTGAGGGATCATTCGTATATAACGCTATGGCCGCTAACGACGTGAACTTTAAGTCTGCCGCTTCTCAATGGGCTGTTAAGGACTTCGATGGTAAATATACGTTCACGTTAGTGAACCGCGAGACTCAGCAAGAATTGGAATTGAGCATGCAAGAGACTAAGGTTAAAGGCGAGTATGAGGTGGTTGCTACAGGTGAGGATAAGAAATTTGGCAACTTGACCGAAGATGGCAAAAAGGATACTGAAGAGATGAAAACAATCGCCGGTACTAAAGTTAAATTTATCCCTGTTGAAAAAGTAGCAGGTTTCTTGGATCTGTCCAAGGAAGAGATGGAGGCTGGTGTCTCTTTGTTGTTCAAGGGTAAAACTGACTTGATCGGTGAGAAGACTTTCTATGCTGCTATGAAGGAACAGAACACTTTGACTCCTAGCATGAAAGCTTCTGAATTAGCTTCTTTGTCAATCGAGAAAGCAAAAGGTAAGATCAATGAGGACGATAAGGACGCTGTAGAAAACTATACGATCCAAGTGGTTGATGTAGCTTACTTGAAGGATGGTAAGGTTGTTGCCGCTAAGGATACATTATTTGTTCCTACTTATACGATCTTCCACGTGACAGGTGAAGGTGATGACGCTAAGACATTCTGCTTAGGCGAGGATATGAAATATACAGAGAAATCTGAGGGAACAAATCCTGCTGAGTTCTATTTCAGACAGAATGCGAATGGCTCATACGCTATGGGCTTTGCGGAGAATGGTCCGGTTAGCTTTGGCGACGAGGGTACGATTAACGCATCAGCAAAAGCAATCGGTGTAAGTCAAGAGTTGGCTTTCACTAACGATGAGGCATCTGTTTATGATATGAAGGCTGATAAATTCGCAAATGTAACCGTACAAGTAAACGACAACTCAGATAAGACTACATTGGCTGCTGAGCCTCGTCACGCTTCTTTCGACGATGTTGATCAGTTAGGTTCTATCAACTATCAGTTGAATAAGAATGGTATCACAGAGGGTATCCTTTCCGCTGAGAGCATGATCTTCTGGTTGGATACGGCGGATAGCAAGGCTACGACTCCGTACTTCTATATCTCTAAGGGTATTGAGGTTGCTGAAGGCGAAGAAACTCCGGCCGAGAGAATGTTCATGTATAACGCTAAAGACTCTATGCAAGTATTTGATGAAGGTTCTGCTGTCGCTTCTTTCAACGAGAAGTATATGTTGGAAGGTAGTACAAGTAAGGATGCTAAGGTAATCTTCCGTCCGGCTATTATCGCGGGTGTTGATACGATCAATACGGTTGTAAATGGTAAGGCTGCTGTCGTTGTGGCTGAAGAGGACAAGGCTGAGGAAGTGTTAGGCGGTTTGGATAACTTCAAGTTCGGTATCTGCTTGGCTGATCCTGCTGTAGAGGGTGAATATGTAATTTACTCAAAGGCAGACAACAGCAAGTATGTATATGCTTTGAACGGAAAGTTAGGTTTGGGTTCAGAGGAGGAAGCTATGGTCTTCACGTTGGGTACTGAGGTTCCGACCGGTAATGAGTCTATTGACAACGCAACTTCTTCTATCGTAGTAACAGGCAACGCCGGTTCCGTAACGATCCAAGGCGCTCAAGGCGAGACTGCTTATGTTCGTAACTTGTTGGGTATGCCGTTGGCAGAGACAGTTGTCACTTCCGATAACGCTACGATCGCTGTTCCTGCTGGAATCGTTCTTGTAACGGTTGGCGACGAGACTGTAAAGGTAGTCGTTAAATAAGACATGTAAAGGAATAATGAAAAGATAAATCGAAAATCATTCCCGTGCGGATTATCCAAGTACCCCGAGAGGGCGAACAGGCGGGAATGGATTAATATTAATACTAAAGTAATAAATTAAAGTTCATCCGTAAGTACTTCCGTGAGGATGGAAACGGATAAAAGACAAGGGGAGACGGTATTACACTGTTTCCCCTTATTTGTTGATAAGGATGGGTAAGGGCTTTGTTAGCGAAATGGACGGTATTCGATCTTTTTAATCGATATAAGGCAGATATCGTGACACACCATTTTTGAGAGAGGTATAAAGTAGGGGAGATCGGAGGGGTATAAATAGCCTTTTTCATACAAAAGGACCGCTTTTTACACACGACAGGCGGTAAAAGGCAACACGACTAGTGGTGTTTGGCAACGCCAGTAGTGCCGTTGGGCATCGTAAACAGTCATGAATAGGGTTGTTAGTACTCATGAATGGGCATCGTAACCCTGTTATATCCCTGTCGTAACTCAATGAGATAGCCCGGATAAGCTATAGGATTATGAATTAGGATGAATTAAATTCGCTAGGATAAAAGGCTGTTTTTAACTAATGCGGTATAAGACAAATGATTGCTAATATTTTTTCTCGTATTTGGGGATAAGCTGTACGTTTGCCCGAAAAAAGTGATTCTCCGGCAGTTGAGTTTACAAATTGACAAAATGCCAAGGCCTCCGTTTATGAGTTTATAGGATGTAGGATAATATCCTATCTAAATAATCTTGCCGTTTATAGCCTGTTGGAAAATCGTTTCCACCCCATAGGTTATACTTCTCTAATGTCTTAAATCTATCGTCCATACTCGAAACTTTTCCCGTTAAGAATGGGATATACCCTTAAAAAAATAACGGCAACCGCCTTCCGCCGAAAGCCGAGTTGCCGTTCAAAGTTAGGAATAAGGTTTGGTTTGTTCCTTTGTAATGATTCTAACATTAATATGTAATGAGAGTTTTCTACATTTTATCGATACAAAAGTAAATGCCACTTGTTACGATTTGATTACGGGAGTGTTACATTTTTAGTAAAGGTCTCGCCAAATCGGTTGATAACCTTGATCTGTACGTCTTTGACTCCGGCAGAAGGGTGGCAACGGAATAAGTGCGATGTATGATATCCGGAAGGTTTTCCGTGCATGTCGATATAGTCTTGGTCTTCATCATCGAATTGCTCCATGCGACCTTTCTCTATGCCGTTTTCGCTCCATGTAACTTGGTAGGTCGGGTCCCAATCCCATACGTTCACCACTAGGTAATCCGCTTGCGATTTGAACTCATTCGGCTTATAAACCCTAAATTGATAATCCGAATCATGGCCGGTTGCCTTATAATACCAAGTAGCGGCATTCCCTTTCACCTCAACGACCAGATAACCGTTCGGGGCGCCGCACCGGTTTACATGGCCGGCCCACCAAGCTCCGCAAGCGGCTCCGATATTATGCTCGTACAGATTTGGTGTGACTTGGTTGTTCTCGAAGAAATGCGTATGCCCGGCGAAGATATGGACATTATAAGGGCCGACGATCTCTTTCAGGCTCTCAGCGTCCTCGGCGTTTCCTCCCCCTTTATCCGTCTGGTTGAATACCGGGGCATGTACGTTGATAAATACAAGTGTCCCGGGTTTAACGTAACTCAGGTCGTTTTTCAGCCATTCCAGTTGTTCCTTTCCGAAGCGTTCGTCATATTTCTTGTCTTTATAATAATCAATATCTTTTAAGGTGATGATATGTGCATCCCCGACATTGAACGAATAATTGTAAGGGCCGAAATGATCCTCGTAGATACGCTCCGCATAGCTCTCCTCGGTTACCTTTTGATTGGATAAGGCCGGGTAACGTAAGTCGTGGTCGTGATTGCCGATCACGGAGAACATCGGGATGCCTAAGACCGAGACCGCTTCCTTATAAGGAGTGAATAAATCCATGCGATCCCAAGTAATGTCTCCCAGCGCCATACCGTAGACCTCTTTTCCTTGGTAGCGCTCTATAGTCTGCTTCAAGTCGGGGATGGTCTCTTCACGGAAACGTTTCATCTGCCGTTCGTCGATGGTCTGAGGATCGGAGATTGCCAAGTAGACAAACCCGTCGATTGGCTGTTTCCTAGGGGTGAGCGTAAAATCATGTTCATTGATCTCCTTACTTTTATCAAGTTGCTGATAGAAAAGATCCGGTATACCTTTTGTTTGCTCGATCTCATAGTCACCCGGTACGGAGAGGTAGACAAAGCGGCTTTTGTCCAGATTCGAATCTAGGCTATATTCTCCCCGCTCATTTGTTTGCGTGAAATTATAACCATCCGTAACGACTACGCCTTGTAGCGGTTTGCCTGCCGTATCGGATACGGTGCCTCTTACGGTAGCGGCTTGCGCTATCCAAGTGGATAACGCAAGTAAAAGCGTGAATGATAAGAATTGTCTCTTCATCGTAATTTTTTTTATGATTTGAATATAGAATATGTTAGTTAGAATTTATAACGTACGCCGATTTGAATCTGCCAAGGATTTCCGTTCATATTGGATACACCCGTGTTTTTGTTTACGTTATATACGTATTGCTTCTTCTCCGCGTCAAAACTCTTGATGGAGTAGATATTCTGCTTGCCTAGATTATGTCCGGCACCCCAGTCCTTGTTCAGCATATTCAGGAAATTGAAAAAGTCTATCGAGGCCTCGATGGAATGAGTCTTATAGATCTTGAAGTTCTTGTTCAAGCGCAAATCGAAAGTACCGTAGAAGCCATTTACGCCACCGTTACGCTCGGCAACCTTCCCATAGTTTTTACGGATATAATCTTTTACGCTCTTCTCTGCTTCCGGATTGTCCAAGATCGCTTGGATACCCTCACGAAGATATTGAGGCGTATTACTATCGTTCGGGTCATAAATATAAGCCAAGTCATTAGATGATACGAAATCACCGTTCATATTACCACTAACCGCTAAAGAGTAACGGGTCCCACCGATCCCGGAGAAACGCAAGCCTACGCTGATCCCCCAGAAAGAAGGAGCCGTACCGTAGAATACGACCTTATGGCGGAATTGGTTGTCCGAGTAAGTCATGGTACTCAAATCACGAGGATCATCTTTTACCATCAAGGCTAGGGTCGCTGTATTCGCTACGTTTCCGTTGTAAGAGGTGTTATCCTTGGAATCGTTCCACGTATAGCTGAAAGAAAGCTCGCCATCCTTGAAATAACGCCAAGTTCCATCTACGACGAACGCGTATTGGTTGATTTTTCCATCGCTGATTAATTCCAGCACACGGCCTACCTTATCACTTTTACGTCCTTGCATCCAGTCGGTAGCTCCGTTCTCGGTATTGATACTCTCGGCGGGGACGAACACGCCACGATTCCCCTCTGCGGCGATACGGAAGTAAGGCTCGTCCACCATATTACGGTCTACGTACATATAATTATGGCGTGCCCAGTTGGCGTAAGCACTGATACCTACCCGCAAGCGATCGGAGAAGAAATGCGTGTAGCTGGCGTTCAACTTATATACTACCGGTACACGGGCATCCTTACTATTCATATTGATCGTGCTGATCTTTTGGATATTCGGGTTGTTGAATAAATCAACGCCCGGAGCGGTAGAAGGATCTTTGCGGTATGCCGGGAAATTCGGTGTCGGAACCAGATTGCCTTGTATATCCACGGACGCTACCTTCGTACCGTCGAACAGCATATTGTTGATCATCGAATAGTTGTTTAAATCCGAGCCGAAGATACCGGCGCCAAGGCGGATAATATCTTGATGTTTATCATTCACGTCCCACGTGAATTGAATGCGGGGTTGCAACTGGAAGGTGGAGATTACGTTGTCCGTACGTAAGCCTAGTTCGTCATAAACGGTCTGGTTAAAGTTCGCGTGGTTGAAATAGCGGGTATAATCCGCACGGATACCAGCCATGACCTCGAATCCGGTGAAAAGCTTCGTTTGTAATTGTCCGTAGATAGCGGAGTTCAAGGTATTCATCTTTACGGTAGGATCATCTACCAAGGCGATTTCCCGGGCATAGCGGTAAGGAGTCATATGCTCGAAATTATCCAGTCCCGTGAAATAAAACCGTCCGTTCATCTCACTACCGTAGAGTGATTTCATATTGGTGTACATGAAGTCTGCTCCGAATGTATAGTTGATGCGGTCCGTATTATAATACATATTGTCTACCAATTGAAGTACATTATCCTTAAAATGTTCGGGAGCGTAGCGTTGACCTCCAAGTTGGATGGAAGTGTACATGCTCTTGTCACCAGATATAGATTCCACGTTCTCTACGATTGCTCTTGGGATATTAGAGCTTGGCAATTGCTTGTTCGGGGTCGTGGCCTCGTAAACCAAGAAATGTTGAAGCTTCAACTCATTAGTCAGTTTCGGACTTAATACCGAGCGTAAGGTAGTGAGTAAGCTGTTGTTATGCGATTTGCGATCGATCCAAACCTCGTAAAGATTGATACTGGAGTTATCGCTCTCGCTCTGTTTATTATCCTCGTTGATGAAATTATTGCGAATGGTTAACAAGTTGGTTGCGTTCAACTGCCAGTCGATACGGGCGAAGACCGCGTTCGTCTGCTTCTTCTTACCGAACTCCCCGAATTGAGGCTCATTCGAGACTCCGTATTTAGTACGGGCGATATCCAGATAACGGTCTAGCGTAGATTGAGTGACATTATAGCGAGACTCGTCCGCCGCCGTCTTGATATCCGCTATATAAATCGGACGGGAATCCTGTTGGTGATCCCATACGACATAGAAGTGCGCACGGTCTTTCACGATCGGGCCTCCCAAAGAGAAACCATATTGATAGGTAGAGAAGTCGGAAGTCGATTTATTTCCCCGTATATCATAGGAGCTGGATAACCAATCGGCACGACCGAACCCGAATACACTTCCGGTGAAAGTATTGGTTCCTGATTTCGTTACAGCGCTCACGGTGCCGCCCCCGGAACGTCCGTTGGTCACGTCATATTGATTGGTTACCACCTCAAACTCGCGGACGGCTTCCATGGATATCGTATAAGCGCCGGAAGTCGTTCCGCTCGCTACGGTTCCTTTAGCCGTCATACCGTCGATGGTGTAATTCGTTGAGGATGATAATTGCCCGGCGATATTTCCTCCGCTACTCAATGGCGAGAGATCCATCAGGGATGTGAAGTTACGGCCGTTTACCGGAAGTTTCGTGATATTTTGAGCGGAGATAGATGTTGCCGCTCCGATCTTCGGAACCATGTTCTTCAAGGAATTAGCGACCACCTCGACAGCTTGGATCTCCACCGATTCCTCCGCTAGCTTGAAATCCACTCGAAGCATATCCCCTTGGTTCAATGCGTATCCTGTCTTTTTCTGTTCCCCATAACCGATATAAGAAGCTGTAACGGTATAAGGAGAACCTAGCGGAAGCTGCTTGATGGTGTATTCTCCTTTATCGTTCGTGATAGAGCCCGTGAAGAATCCGGTAGATTCATTCTTGACTTGGATCGTGGCTCCGATCACTGATTCCCCTTTATTATCCACGACCGTACCGGTGATAATGGCTTGCGTTCCTTGCGCGAATAGGAGAGCCGGTAAGCAATTAAAAAATAACAAACAGGCAAGTAACCTGCAAGTAATGCGTTTGTTAAACATCCTCATAACAATCTTTTTAAAATTAAACCTAAATATCTTTTACGGCGCAAAAGTAAGTGTCCCGTTTTGCAAAGAGATTACATCCGTGTGTAGGTTTAAATAAAGAAAAAAGCCTAATGAAGGATATCCATTAGGCTCAACGAGAAAATTATAAATGTGTCTATAAAGAAGAAGGTTAGTCCTCATCCAACGTTTTGATAATGCTAGATGCTATCTTGGATGAACTCTTGCGGCTGCTCTTTCTGAGTTTATCCGGATTCTCAAGATTCATACAGGTAAAGAAGTTATTCCCCCGATATACCTCGTTTTTATCTTTATCGAATAGGGTATAGCTGACGATATGGAAAAGTGTGCGCAACGGTTGGTCTTGCCATTTAAGATAATGCTGGTTTAATACCAGCAGATAATCAGCGCCGGCATTATCCAATACCTTTTGTAACTCTTCGGTCGGCACGGCTGAAAGATCGGAATAGCAATCCTCGCTCTCCCCGTTCACCTTGATCTCATTCAGTACCTGTCCGGTCACTTGTGTAGCGTTTGCCGGGATAAACTTACAATCTCCGTTCTTTACGGATGCGGCGATATTCTCGGCGATGATCGTATTATACGTTTGGTCGATA
This sequence comes from Parabacteroides sp. AM17-47, assembly GCF_003434625.1. Taxonomy (NCBI): domain Bacteria; kingdom Pseudomonadati; phylum Bacteroidota; class Bacteroidia; order Bacteroidales; family Tannerellaceae; genus Parabacteroides; species Parabacteroides sp. AM17-47. The sequence continues at coordinate 133,562 of NZ_QTLI01000013.1, read as the reverse complement.
CTATCCGCTTTCATACCGGTCTCTTCGGCGATCATCCCATTGTAGAAATAGTTTGATTTCACGTTATCGTGCAAACCTACGATGAGAATTTGCTTCGCATGATAATTGTCACCTTCCTTCTTACTTTCTTTAGCGTTCGCTGCTATAGAAGCTACGGCTAAAAAGAACATAACCGTAAAGATTCTGATTTTAAATAACCTTTCCATGATTCTTCTATTAAATTCTGTGTCTATTAATTTCGAAGGCAAAGATATTAGCGGGGTGTTGCAGGGATATTACGGTTGTATAAAGTAATAGTTACCGATAATCCCCCTGTACCGGCTTGGATATTAAAATCGTGGATTCGTTGTAAAGTCTATTCTGCCGTGTGGATGAGTTCAATCAAAAGGCGGTTACCAAGAAACTTTAAGGAGATATAGAAACAGGGGTTGTTTTTAAGGTTCAAAGAACGCTAAAAACAACCCCCGTTATTTTTACTTATTATTCTCGATCCATTTGCGAGCGTTCACGAACGCCTCGATCCATGGAGTGACCTCGTCGTTCTCCTTACGGTCGGCGGGGTAATAACCGCATTGCCAAGGGAAGATCGCACGTTCGGGGTGAGGCATCATGGCTAAATGGCGGCCGTCCTTTGAGCAAACACCGGCAACGGACCAAGGAGAACCGTTCGGGTTGGCGGGATAGCCATCGTAGTTGTATTTAGCGATGATGTTGTACTCCTTCTCCTCGTACGGGAACTCGAACTTACCTTCACCGTGAGCTACCCATACACCCAACTTCGTGCCACTCAAGGAGCCGAACATTACGGAGTTGTTTTTCGGGATCTCCAAGCTAACGAAGTTAGACTCGAACTTATGGGAATCATTGTGAACCATCTTATGCTTTTTCTCGTGCTCCGGATAAACCAAGCCTAACTCGGCCATCAACTGGCAACCGTTACAGATACCCATGCTCAACGTATCCTTACGTGCGTAATAGTTGTCGATCGCTTTCTTGGCTTTCTCGTTATACAAGAAACCGCCGGCCCAGCCCTTGGCGGAACCTAATACGTCGGAGTTGGAGAAACCACCGCAGAATACGATGAAGTTTACATCCTCCAAAGTCTCGCGTCCGCTAGCCAAGTCCGTCATATGGACATCCTTCACGTCGAAACCAGCCAGATACAAGGCGTAAGCGGTCTCACGCTCGCATTGCGTACCCTTCTCACGGATTACCGCGGCCTTGATGCCGTTCGGAGTGCGGCGTTCCGCTGAGAGTCCGTAAGAAGAAAGTTTTCCGGTAAAGTCCTTGTGGAACTTGTACTGTACGGGCTGCATCTTATAGTTCTCGAAACGGTTTCCGGCACAAACGCTTCCGCTTTGCTTTACATCCAGCTTATAAGAAGATTCGTACCATACGTCACGCATATAGTCGATGCCGAAGTGATATTGGATGCCGTCTTTCGATACCAATACATGGCGCTCGTCGGTCGGTTTGGCGATGATGGCGAAACTTACGCCAGCTTCTTCCATCAACTTTTCGAATGCCTTCTTGTCCTTTACCTGAACCAAGATACCCGGATTCTCGGCAAACAGGATCTTCACGATATCGCTCTCGGAGATCTTATCCAAGTTGACATCCAAACCACCCTCTACGTTGGCGAAGCACATCTCTAACAGGGCGGTGATCATACCTCCCGCTGAGATATCGTGTCCGGCAAGGATGAGTCTCTTCTCGATCGCATCTTGTACGGCGTTGAAAGCGTCACGGAAGTATTCCGGATCTTTCACGGTCGGAACCTCGTTACCCAGCTTGTTCAAAGCTTGAGCGAAAGCGGAACCACCCAACTTCAAGGTATCGAAAGAGAAATCTATATAATAAATGGATGTATTCTTGTCTTGAGCTACTACCGGAGAGACGATTTTCTTGATATCGCTAACCTCGGCACCGGCGGAGATAATCACCGTACCCGGGGCGATCACCTTATCGTCACCGTACTTCTGCGTCATGGATAGGGAGTCCTTACCAGTCGGGATATTAATACCTAAGCTGCAAGCGAAGTCGGAAGCGGCTTGTACGGCTGTGTACAGACGGGCGTCCTCACCTTCGTTGCGGCATGGCCACATCCAGTTGGCACTTAAGGATACGCTCTCCAACTTATCTGTCAGCGGAGCGAATACGATATTGGTCAATGACTCGGCGATTGCCATAACGGAACCGGCGGCCGGATCAACCATGGCTACCTGGGGAGCGTGACCGATAGAAGTTGCGATACCAGCTTTCCCGCGGTAATCCAACGCTACGGCACCTAAGTCGCTCAACGGCAATTGTAATTCACCTTGACATTGCTGGCGGGCGATCTTACCGGTTACGGAACGGTCTACTTTGTTTGTTAACCAATCCTTGCAGGCTACGGCCTCCAATTGAAGTACGTTCTCCAAATAATGGTGAAGTTCGGATTCTTTGTAAACAACCGGTTGATAAGATTCAGTGACCGTATGGTCTGTCATAACCGTTCTAGGCGGTTTACCGAACATATATTCCAGCTTGATATCGATAGGTTTTACGCCGTCCGCTTGTTCGAAGACAAACTTCATGTCGTTAGTAGTCTCGCCTACCACATACATCGGGGCACGTTCACGATCCGCGATACGTTTTACACGGGCTACATCTTCTTCTTTCATCAATAAGCCCATGCGCTCTTGGCTCTCGTTTCCTACGATCTCCTTCGCTGAGAGAGTCGGGTCACCAATCGGCAATTTGCTCATATCGATGTGTCCGCCGGTAGCCTCCACCAACTCAGACAAGCAGTTGAGGTGTCCACCCGCACCATGGTCATGGATAGAGACGATCGGGTTCTCGTCAGACTCGGCGATCGCACGGATCACGTTAGCCGCACGTTTCTGCATTTCCGGGTTGGCACGCTGTACGGCGTTCAACTCGATACCGCTTGTATATTGTCCCGTGTTTACGGAAGATACGGCTCCACCACCCATACCGATACGGTAGTTATCGCCACCGATCACAACCACTTTCTCGCCCGGTTCCGGATCGCCCTTCAAAGCATCACGCATATTTGCGAAACCTACACCGCCGGCAAGCATGATTACTTTGTCGTAAGCGTACTTCTTATCGTTCTCCGTGTGCTCGAAAGTCAATAAAGAACCACAGATAAGCGGCTGGCCGAAATGGTTACCGAATGTAGAGGCACCATTGGAAGCCTTGATCAAGATCTGCTCCGGAGTCTGGTATAACCAAGGGCGGGGGTCTAGTATCTTTTCCCATTCGCGAGCGCCTTCTGTACGCGGGTAAGAAGTCATGTAGACAGCTGTTCCCGCTATCGGCAAGGATGCCTTACCACCGCCCAGACGGTCACGGATCTCACCACCTGTTCCGGTAGCGGCACCGTTGAACGGTTCAACGGTTGTCGGGAAGTTATGCGTCTCGGCTTTCAAGGAGATAACCGTCTTGATATCTTTTACGGCGAAGAAATCAGGTTTGTCACCGGATAGGGGAGCGAATTGCTCTACCGTCGGGCCTTCATTGAACGCTACGTTATCTTTATAAGCGGAAACCAATTTATTAGGGTTCTCGGCGGAAGTCTTCTTGATCAAGTTGAACAAGGAACTTTCTTTTTCCTCGCCGTCGATGATGAATACACCTCCGAATATTTTATGGCGGCAGTGTTCCGAGTTTACTTGAGAGAAACCGAACACCTCGCTATCGGTCAACTTACGTCCCAACTTCTGGCTTACCTCGTTCAAGTAAGCGATCTCCTCTTGGCTTAGTGCCAAGCCCTCTTGTTGGTTGTACACTTCCAAATCCTCAATATAGACAATAGGATCTGGTTTTTTACTGATCGTGAAGATCTCCTGATTCAAGCCATTGTAGATACGTTGTAACATCGGATCGTGATCCGCGTCGCCAGAAGAAACAGGAAAATATTCCTCAATACGGGAAATACCGGTCAGGCCCATGTTCTGGGTAATTTCAACGGCGTTCGTACTCCACGGGGTAATCATTTCCCGGCGTGGCCCTACGTACCAGCCTTCCAATGTTTCTGATTGAACAGGAGTTGCCTCGCTAAACAACCAAACCAGTTTTTGAGTGTCTTCAGGAGAGAAAGCGTGCGCGGCCTCTACAGCCAGCACCGTCTTTGTTGAAGATTGAAAGAATAGAATCATATCGTTGATTTATTAGTATTTATCACGAAATAACGAATAAGCCTCTTTTAGAGAGTGCAAAGATAATGATTTCCCGTGAATTATTATGTCAATACGTTTTAAAAGAAAAGAGGGCGGAACCTCCCGGTCTCGCCCTCTCATGTCCCCTACATAGTAAAAAATAAGAGTGTGTCTATGTTTACCAGCCTGCGTTTTGTTGTGCGGCTAGTGTGGGGTTACGTAATAAGTCGTTTTGCGGGATCGGCCAAATGAAACGTTTGTCCGTGTATGGAATGAACGCCTTGTTACTGCCGAACCACTCGGATTTCACCTCACCACCTACCACGAAGGCACCTTGCCCTTTCGTGTTGTTGTACTCTATCTTAGCGGGGATACCTCCGGAAGGACAGAGGTCGTCCGCTGCTAAACGGTGAATGTCTTCCCAACGACGTCCCTCTCCGTGGAACTCGATACGTCGTTCCCAAAGGATCGCTTCCGTCAAGGCCTTCGTGTCGGCGAAGTCATTTGCCTTATACGTTTGGCTGGCAGGATCCGCCAAGGAGCGATCGCGTACTTCATTCAGTTTCTTCAAGGCCAAGTCCTTGTCTCCTTGACGTGCGGCAGCCTCCGCCTCATTCAGCAATACCTCCGCATAACGAATGATCGGGGCATATTCCTCACGTGTAGTCGGATTCTGATACTTGTCGCAGAAATAGTATTGGTCAGACTCCCGATAGAGTAATAGATTGCGTCGTTTGTCATCACCTCTCCAAAACTTGGAATTGTAAAGAATCGGAGAAGACGGACACATCGCACGGCCACCGTCGCGTGCCGACATCATAGAAGACATCGCGCCGTTCACGCTGGCATTGTCATCCGAGCTATTGGCGATCGAGAAGATAGACTCCATGTTATTTGAATAGGAGGTAAATGGAGTGGCGGGATCCGACTCCAGTTTGAAGCGACTATTTTCCAGCTTCTTCGCATCTTCGATTACGCCTGCCCAATCACGCATGTGCAGGTGTACGCGGCTTTTCAGTGCGATAGCTGCGCCTTTGCTCGCACGGGCGATCTTGTTGACTTCGATCACATCTGGAAGCAGGCTCTCCGCTTCGTCGAGGTCTTTCAATATCTGCGCATATGTATCTTTTACGGAAGAACGTCCGATTTGCAATTGGTTTTCCACTTGCGCAGGGTCGCTTACCGCGTTCAGATAGATTGGCATACCATAATTATTGTTGCCCTCCACGTTGTAAGGTAGCGCGAAATGGATCATCAAGTTGTGATACGTCAGCGCACGCAAGAACAGTAACTCTCCTTTGTACTGGTTTCCTAATTCTTGGGAGATTATTCCGTTGGCAACAGCTCCCTCGATGCCGTCCCTTACGATGTTGTAGCGATTGATCGCCTCGAACGAGGTCTCCCACATCGCCACGTTATTGGCGGTAGACACGTTATAGGTCGCGGAATAAGTATAATCATAGAACACGGCGGTCAGGTTCATGTCCTCCCCGCGCATCTCGCCTTGTAAAATACTGGCAGCCCCAAAAGGGTAACCACGTGTACGGCCGTTGCCTGTGTTGATATACAGACCGCATTGTGCGGCATCATAAGCACCGATTACGGATAGCTCACAACGATCAGGCGTGCTGTAAGCTGTCAAATCCGAGAACTTGTCGATAGGTTGCAGATCCACCACATCACTTTCGCAGGCGGTGAATAGCGGTAGCGAGAAAAGGGCTGTGCCCAACGCTACGGTTAAAATCTTTTTATATATTTTATTCGATATCATAATTGTATTGTTTTCAACAGTTGTTATTTATGCGAATTTCTCGAAGTGATTAGAATGTAACGTTAGCACCGAACGTGAACGAGCGTTGTTGTGGCATACCATTCCAATCCACACCATTACGAGACTGTGTCTCCGGATCCAAACCGCTATAGCCGGTGATCGTGAATAAGTTCTGTCCTTGCAGATAGAGGCGGATCTTAGACATACCCAATTTGGACACGATCGTCTTCGGGATCGTGTAGCCTAAGGTTAGTGTAGCCAGTTTCAGGTAGCTGGCGTTCTCCACGAAGTGAGAATCACTGAACCCGTCATTGAAAAGCGCGGCCCCGTCACCGTAACCGATCTTCGGGGTCATACCATCACCCGGTTGCTCGGGAGATACCCAACGGCCTAAGAGCTCCGTTCCGTTGTTTGCGAAATCCATGTTCAGCAATGAGCTTTGACGTGATGCGTTCATCAACTTGTTGCCACCGGAGAAACGGAAAAATACATTCAAGTCGAAATCTCTGAAAGTAACCGTGTTGTTCCATCCTCCGTACCAAGTCGGCATGGATTTACCCAATATCTTACGATCGTCGTTGGTCAATGACGATGGTTTGGATACATCTTCGGGGTTGGAAGGATCGTATTCGGCATAATCATATGCTCCGAAAGTATCGAACTGTACCAAAGAGCCGTCCGCCTTTCTCCAAATCGGATTACCGTTGGCGGCATTCACACCGTAATAATCATAACCGTAAAGTGATTGGTAAGATTCACCTTCCCGAATGATCGTATAGTTGTCGATGATATCCGTTCCACCATACAGCTCTTTCACCGTGTTCTTCACGGTAGAGAAGTTGATGTCCGAATGCCAATTCCAGTCCTTCGTATTGATAATCGTACCCCCTACTGTCAACTCGAAACCGGAGTTCTTGATCTTTCCGATATTGTCATAGTAGTAGTTGTTGGGGATACCCATCGTCGGAGGAGTCGGTACTCGCAATACTAGGTCTTTGGAGTTCTTCTGCCAATAAGCGATCTCGAAAGTCATACGGTTATTGAAGAGAGCACCATCCAAACCGATATCGAAAGTCTCGGTTGTCTCCCATTTCAAGTTATTGTTACCCATTACGTTCCAAGCGATACCTGCCATCGGTCCTACCAATTTGGCACCATACGTTCCCAAATAGGGATAATCGCTGCCTAAAGCAGAGTTACCGATTGTCGCATAGCTGGCACGCAAGCGGAGGTCGTTGAACCATTCGTTGACAGGTGCTTCTGTCCAGAATTTCTCGCGAGACAAGCGCCAAGCGGCGGAAGCCCCCCAGAATGTACCCCAGCGAGTATCCTTCGGCAATTTAGAGAGGCCATCGTAACGAATGGAAGCGCCGATATAATACTTGCTATCATAATTATAGTTCGCACGGAACATATAAGAAGCCAAGCCATTCTCCGATTTCCATCCACCTACGTCCTTCTGTCCGAACGTATTGCTGATGATATGCTCGGAAAAGAACGGATCAGACAACTCATAGACACTTCCGTCCATATATTCTGTCTCGCTGTGTGTATATTCTTGTACAGCCGTAGCAGTCAGATTATGTACCGAGTTAAACGTGCGTGTGAAGTTCAATACGTTCTGCCAGTTCCAAGTGGCGTATGTGGAGTTTACCTCCTCGATTAAACCGCCATATCCGTATCCATCACCGGATTCTGTATCCCAATACATATAGTCGCGTACGTTAGCGATGTCTAGGCCAGCTTGTGTCTTAAACGTAAGACCATCCATAAAGGTGATCTCACCCCAGCCACCTCCGATTACACGGGTGTTTGTCGTACGATTCACGTTGTTGTCTAATGCCCATACGATGTTCTGCACACCGTTATCGATATAACTCAAGTTGCCACCACGTCCCAAGGCTTTGCGGTTTTCCGCATCGATATTGTAGCCGGTAGGATCGTCTGGGTTGTACACATCCACGTTCGGCAACATACGGGTTCCGGCGAAACCTACACCGCCTAAGGAGTTTTCTCCATTCATGACACCATTCATGATCGTGCGTGTCATTTGTCCGTTCAATCCGATTCGGAACCATTTCGTAGCCTGCTGCGTCAAGTCTGCTTTCAAGCTCAGGCGGTTCAAGTCGTTGGCACGTACGATACCTTCCTGCTCCGTGAAACCGAGCGATACGTAATATTGGCTCTTATCGGTACCGCCGCTGGCAGACAAACTGTGATTGTGCTGGAAGCCCGTACGGAAGATATAGTCGTTCCAGTTGGTATCCGGGCCGTTCGGGTCGTATACGGCTTGTCCCTTCATACCCCAGTTCTCGTATTTCTCGTTAGCGATAGTGACGAAATCCTTCGCTCCTAACAGGTCATGCAATTTAGCCGGGCTGGCCGCTGTGATATAACCATCGTAGTTTACGCTGGTGCGTCCCTTGGAGCCCTTTTTCGTTGTGATCAAGATAACGCCGTTTGCCGCACGGGAACCATAAATAGCCGTAGCGGCACCGTCTTTTAAGATCTCGATCGACTCGATATCGTTCGGATTGATATCCGACATGGCGTTATATTCAGCATACAACATACCCATACCGGTGGATCCGGAACTGTTGTCTCCTACCGCCAATGGCATACCATCGATGATGAATAAAGGTTGTGAGCTTGCGGAGATGGTGCTCATACCACGTACTTTAAACTGAGGGCCGGAACCCAACACGCCGCTGGGTGTCGTTACTTGTACACCGGCGGCACGGCCTGCTAATTGGGTATCAAATGAAGGTGCCGCTAAGTTAGCTAGGTCTTCACCCCCAACTTTCGAGATGGCGCTTGTTACATCCTTTTTTCTTTGTGTACCATAGCCAACTACTACAATTTCATCCAGATTCTGCGAGTCTGATTCCATGCTAACTTTAATAATCGGTTTTACTGTTACTTCTACAGATTTCATACCGATGTAAGAGATGATTAGCTTTTGGGCATTGGAAGGAACATCTAGTGTGAACGCTCCATTGTGATCGGTTACCGTTCCGATAGTAGTTCCTGCTACTACGATAGAGGCTCCGATGATAGGTCCATCGTCTTCCGCCGAGATAACCGTACCGGTCACCTTCGCGGTCTGTGCTGTTGCGAACGCTATACTTGCAAACAAGCATAGTAAAAGATAAGTCAACCTTTTCATAGATACATACTTTTTGTTTAATTTGTTAATAAATAGATTGTTATAATCA